>CAYZAH010000528.1:0-3870 GCA_964475805.1 uncultured Pirellulales bacterium
ATTTCAAGCCGGCCGGCGAATGGGTAAACACGTACCGCATCTGGACGTGCCACGGCTACAACGTGGGTAATAAGAACGTTGGATTTCTTCGGATAGAACGGGTCCGAAATTCGGAGGACACCTTTGATCTGAAGGTCCGCCAGGAAGTTCTCCAGACGGATGCAATGGTCGGTACTATCGACGCCACGATCACATGCCGAAGTGATTCACTGGCGTCACCGATTCGATGGAATCTGTCGAGCCGGATTATCGGCGCCGATGGCGAGTCTGTCCCGGAACTGCTCAGCAAAGACAATGGCACTGCGACTGAAAACACGGGCACAATCACAGGCGATTGGTGTCTGTTCGAAGCCGTACAACGCGTACCACCCAAAATGCAGGCGTCATTGAGCTTCGATCTACTTGAAGGAATGAGCCTGCGAAAATCGAAGCACCGGCTGTCGTATCACAGTATGGTCCCGACCAACATCGAGACTGGAGACATTCTTCTACACCATTTCACTCAATTTGGAAGTGGGATTCTCCCAACCGAGTACTGGCTCGACACCCATCATCGGTTGTTGATCGTGACTTCGATGAATAAGGCCTATATTCTGGACGAACGGGCGGAGAATATCTTCACACGAGACGTGGAGCGAGCACGGAAAACCTATCTGAAAAGAACCTCTCAAAGAAAGTAAGCGCTATGAACGAGGATGAAAAGATACGGCAACTGAACCGACGGGATTTCGTGAAGCTAAGCGGCAGTGCGATAGCCTTATTGGCCCATACGCCGTTGACAACAGGTGCATTCGCCGGACGTCGTGATCGCAAACCAAAGCCGAAGAACATCGTTCTGATCATCACGGACCAGCAACATATCGACACTATCGCCGCGGGCGGCTGTCAACATGTGCGAACGCCGGCGCTCGATAGGCTCAAGACCAGCGGCGTTAGCTTCACGCAATCGTACTCAGCTAATCCGTTGTGCAGCCCGGCCAGGAGCGCGGCCTTCACCGGGCGGACGAGCAGCGAGTGCGCCGTACACGTCAACGGTCGGCCGATCCGGTCCGACATTCCGAATCTGGGCCAGTGGTTCACAGAGCATACCGACTACGAGACGTTCTACGCGGGCAAGTGGCATCTGCCGAGGACCTACACGAACAACATCCCTGGCTTTAAGGTCGTCAATACGGGCATCGGCGGCTTCGGCTACCTCTGCGATACGGTCATGTCACGGGCGTGCGAAGGCTTTCTTCGCAATCGCCCGCGAACAAAGCCGTTTCTGCTGGTCGCCTCGTTTATGCAGCCGCACGATATTTGTGAATGGCTCCGGCTGAACATGAACAATCCCGAGAAGCTCCGGTATCCCGAGTTGGCCGCTGCGCTGCCCGCGTTGCCGGGTAATTTCGAGTACGACGAAAAGGAGCCGGACGCGATCAAGCGACTGAGGCGCAGCAACGAGCCTTTCAAGGGCAAGTGGGACAAAGAACACTGGCGATACTACCGCTGGAGCTACTATCGCAATATCGAATACGTGGACGCCGAGATTGGTCGCGTTCTTACCGCGATCGAGGCTTGCGGCCAACTCGACGACACGCTGATCGTGATGACCGCCGACCATGGGGAGGGGATGGGGCACCATCAGATGGTACGAAAGAGCAGTCTATACGACGAGTCGGTCAGAGTACCGTTGCTCTTTTCATGGCCGGGGCACATTGCTGAGAATAAGACCGATACCGTTCACCTGGCTTCGGGACTGGACATCATGCCGACGCTGTGTGACTACGCGGGGATCGCCCCGCCGGCGAAGATGCGAGGTGTGAGTCTTCGGCCCACCATTGAAGCAAACGGAAGTTCGCCCCGCGACTTCATCGTCTCGGAAGTGACGAATAATACGGGCAGAATGGTCCGGACGGAAGGTTACAAGTATATCGCGTACAAGGACAATCCCATCGAGCAGCTTTTCGATATGAAAGCCGATCCGGGCGAAATGAAGAACCTTGCCGCAAGTTCCCATTACGCCCCTATATTGGTCGAACATCAAAGGTTGCTCACTGACTGGGAGAACCGACTCGACGTGCCCTCCAATGTACCCAACACGGATACATGGCGACACAGAGGATAACGAACGACACGCTTGATCGAAAGATCAGAAAGGAACTAAAATGAAGACACAAACCAGAAGGGAATTCCTGAAACAATTGGGTTATGCAGCAGGCTCAGCGGCGGCACTCTCAGTCCTGCCGAGCGGCTACTGCTTCGGTCAAGCCGAACAAAAAGAACGACCGAATATCATCTATATTATGTCGGACGACCACGCCTCGCACGCCATGAGCTGTTACGGCAGTAAGATCAACAAGACGCCGAACCTGGACCGAATCGCCAACGGAGGTATGCGCTTCAACAACAGCTTTTGTACGAACGCCCTGTGCGCCCCGTGCCGGGCGGTGGTCCTCACGGGTAAGTACAACCACATCAACGGCAAGATCGACAACCGGGCGAAACCCTTCGACCCCAGCCAGCAGACTTTCCCCAAGCTGCTTCAAAAAGCCGGCTATCAAACCGCGATGGTCGGCAAGTGGCACTTGCGAAGCGATCCCACCGGATTCGACTACTGGAATATTCTGCCCGGCCAAGGCGTCTACTACAATCCGACGATGATCGAGATGGGCAAGCGAAAGAAATACACCGGCTACGTGACGGACATCATCACCGACCACGCGATGAAGTGGATCAAGGAGCGTGATCAGAGCAAGCCCTTCTGCCTGATGTTCCACCACAAGGCCCCGCACCGCAACTGGCAGCCGGACGCGAAGCACCTGACCATGTACGACGACGTGACGATACCGGAGCCGGACACGCTGTTCGACGACTACGCCAACCGGGGCAGGGCCGCCAAAGAGCAGGATATGATGATCAAGAAGACCTTGAATAACAACGATTTGAAACTTGTGGCCCCGAAGGGCCTGAATCCCGAACAGAAGAAGCTCTGGGACGCGGCCTACGGACCCAAGAACGAGGCCTTCCGCAAAGCCAACCTCCAGGGCAAGGACCTGGTCCGCTGGAAATACCAGAGATATATCAAAGATTATCTGCGCTGCATCGCCTCGGTGGACGACAACGTCGGCCGGCTTCTCGATTACCTCGACGAGTCAGGTCTGGCTCGAAACACCGTGGTCTTCTACACGTCCGACCAGGGTTTCTTCTTAGGCGATCACGGCTGGTTCGACAAGCGGTTCATGTACGAAGAATCTCTGCGTATGCCGCTGCTGGTGCGATATCCCAAGGAAATCAAGCCCGGCTCGGTCAGTGATGACATCGTGATGAACCTGGACTTCGCTCCGACGTTCCTGGACTACGCGGGCGTTCCGATACCCGATGATATTCAGGGCGAGTCCATGCGAGCGGTGTTAGCGGGTAAGACGCCCGCGAACTGGCGGACCTCGATGTATTACCACTACTACGAATATCCCGCCGTCCACAAAGTCAAGCGGCACTACGGCGTGCGGACCAAGCGATACAAGCTGATCCACTTCTACTACGACATCGATGAGTGGGAGCTGTACGACCTGCAGAAAGACCCGCGAGAGATGAAGAACGTCTGCAACGATCCCGCCTACGCTCACATCGTCACGGAGCTAAAGGCCGAGCTAAAGCGGCTGCGCAAAAAATATAAAGACACAACCGGAACGCCGGTATAGCGGAAAAAGGGGACATTCTACTTTTTCCTTTGATGCAGACCTCAAATGGCATGACAAGCGGCGAAGAAGACAGAATGCCGAATCGAACCTGAGTTTGCGTGGAAAACGCTGTCTTCAAGAGTCCTATCGGTGCACTGCAAAGGAAATCCAGATATTTGTTGAGGGGCGACCTCTTCAACCTGTGGAC
>CAYZAH010000529.1:0-3863 GCA_964475805.1 uncultured Pirellulales bacterium
CTCCTCTTGCGGAGGCGCGGGCGCTTCCGGGTCGGCCTCGTCCTGGCTCTGCAAGGCCCTGGCCTTGGCGGTGTTCAGGAACTCCCCGCAGTACCGGCACTTGACCGCTGCGGCCTGAATCGTCTCGGCACAAAACGGACACGCTTTTGTCTTCAAGTCGATGACTACCATCATCTTATATATCGGACAGACAGCCGGGATTTGAAAAGAAGATTCCGTTCGTAGTGATGCCGTGAGGCGTTCGCGGCGAAACCCGATGTCTATCGAGAGACCATCACCAACCTCTGGGATGATGCAAAAAAAGTTGAAAAATTGTAAAAACAACTTGACAATATGTAAAGTGTACTTTACATTGATACTCACAGTGAATTCAACGATACGAACAGTGCAGTGAGTAAGGTGCGAAGGAGAATGGAAATGCAGACTCTCAAGCTCATTTCATTCACGGTCGTCGTAACGTTGCTCGTCCCGGCCGGGCGGGTCATAGCGGGCGAGCAGCCGGAGATCAACAAGAAGGTCGAACAACTGAAGGTCGGATCGTCGAGCCTCGAAGATGTTGTGCGCATCTTCGGCGAGCCGTCAGAATACTCGTGGGGTGGCAAGACCTTCAAGAAGAACAACCTGCCTGCGATCTTCATCGCCGCCTACCCGGATGATATTGGTATCGTCGTCTCCGGCGGCGTGGTGAATGAGATACGGTTTGAAGGCCCGGGCTGCAAATACCTTTTCATGGGCCGAATTGGTGTCGGCAGTTCTCTTGAAGACGTGCTTGACGTGGTGGGCACGCCGGACGAGACGGTTGAGAACGAGCCGATTGGGTTCCAGGACGGCGTTCTGTACAAGGACGTACAAGGTCATAAAGGGGCCTGCTATTACGCGCGCTCGGACAAGAGGGTCCGAATGTTCTTCCGGGACTACAAAGTGGCGGCTTTGTACCTCACGAAGGGCAATTCTCATACCGGTTCCGGCGCATCCTATCAAAGGGTCCTGCCTATCCACTCCGTTAAAGACTTCGACGACGTTCGATTCAGGGATTTGAGCAAGCTCGATCTATCCGACAGGCGGGGACTCATCCAAACGTTGACGTTCAACATGGGTACGGTTTGGCCGCCGGAGGACAAGCTGCCGGCCGAGCATACGCCCCGGATGGTGATGAAAGCAGGTCTGAATCCGGGCCTGGGCGTTCGAGGGATTCACAAACAAGGGATAACCGGAAAAGGAATCAATATTGCCATCATCGACCAGCCTTTGTACCTGGACCATCCGGAGTTCAAGGGCAAGATCGTTGAGTATTTTGATACCGGGTGCGGCTCTGAGTCCAGCATGCACGGACCCGCGGTCGCGAGCTTGCTCGTTGGAACGCATTGCGGGACAGCTCCCGGCGCCAGGCTCTATTATGCCGCCGCCCCATCCTGGTTAGGGGATTCGGCTTACTACGCCAAGGCGCTCGAGTGGATCGTAGAAAAGAACGCCGGACTTGCCGATGGGGACAAGATTCGAGCGGTCTCGGTTTCCGCCGCCCCGTCGGGTCCCGGCTCGCCATTCACGAAGAATAACGATCTGTGGGTACAGGCGCGCAATCGTGCCCTTAAGGAAGGAATCCTGGTGCTCGATTGCACGAGCGATTACGGATTCATCAGCTCGTGCTGGTGCGATCCGAACGATCCCGAAAGCGTGGCGAAGTGCAAGCCGGGCTTTCCGGGTATGGCGGGACGGTATCGTTCAAGCAAGCTTCTGACTCCCTGTTCTATCCGAACGACCGCCGAGCAATACGAAAAGGACAAATTCAGCTATCAATATACCGGTCGAGGCGGCCTGAGCTGGGGAATCCCCTACGCGACGGGTGTTTTGGCCCTCGGTTGGCAGATCAATCCCGGCCTGAGCGCCGCCCGGGCGAAAGAGCTGCTCTTCGAATCCGCGTATTCAACGACCGGCGGCCAGAAGATCATCGATCCGGTCAAGTTCGTCGAGATCGTTAAAGACACCCGAATTGGGCAAGAGGACAAAAATAATGAATAGGACACAAAAAGGCGCGCTGTTCACATCAGGAATTGTGCTTCTGCTTCTTGCTTTGGGCGTTGTTGTCATTCCTGTGCAGACCGTGACATCAGTAAAGTTGTTCAGGATTTGGCTGTGGGTCATTTCGCTCTTCATAATCGTCTCGGTCGTCTTGCTGCGCATCAAACAAAGCCGGGCCGAGGTGGATTTCGACGAGCGAGATAACGCCATTAAGAAGAACGCCGTGATGGTGTCATTTGTCTCGCTTTGGGCTTTGTTGATGGCAGCCAGCATCATTCCTAATTTGATCGTGGGGGATAATGGCGCGGTACCAGTTTGCTTCCTGCCCGTCATTAATTTCGCCGTGTTTCTAATTGTTATGCTCGTTTACTCCGTAGCTATCTTGGTTCAGTACGGCCGGGGGAACAAAGGAGAATAATTATGAATAGGGCACAGAAAATGGCGTGGTTTTCGTTAACTATGGTGACCTTGGCTTTTGGATTAAGCCTGATATCAGTCGGTGTTTTGCATTTCGGTTACGGGCTGCCGATGCGGCGAGCGGTGGGGGGATTCGGATTTATCGGGATCATGGGATTCTCGGCTTTGGCGCCGCAGCTATTTAAGAAGGATAAGGACAAAGTCATGCTGGATGAAAGAGACCTGCTGATTAAAAACAAAGCTACGATGGCGGCCTATTGTAGTTTCTGGCCGATATTTGTGATTGCGGCGATCGTTCCGTTTTTCATATATGGGCCGGACGGCATGGTTTCGGTGAAGTATCTGTGCGGCATGGTGTTCGGCGGCATGTTTGTAGTTATTCTCGTGCAA
Source organism: uncultured Pirellulales bacterium (assembly GCA_964475805.1). GTDB lineage: Bacteria > Planctomycetota > Phycisphaerae > Sedimentisphaerales > Anaerobacaceae > JAFGTG01. The sequence continues at coordinate 2,827 of CAYZAH010000529.1, forward strand.
TCACTCGTGACCCTACAAGAGTACGGCTGGAGGGGCAAAGGAGACAAATCATGACTGAAAAAGAAGAAGCGTGGGTTGGACTGTTTTTGGGTATGCCGATTCTGGTTATCCCCAGCGTTGTCGCTGTGTTCATCGCTTACGACCAGGGACTATCCTTTGCGCCCTTGTTCATGTTTACCGGCACGGTCATCTGGGGCGGTTTGCTCTGGTTGCTGCCTTACATTCAGCGCAAGTTCCGCAAGGACAAGAAGAAAATCACGTTCGACGAGCGGGACCAGTTCATCCACAAAAGAATCGTAATGGTTTCCTACGTTGTGCTCTGGCTCTATTTCGTCGCGGCTTGTGTGATAACCTGGTGGATCGCCGGGCCACATGGCACTATCTCCGTCAACGTGATGCCCTTGACACTCGTAGGCGGCCTTGTCCTTTTCAACTGCGTGCAAGGTCTGGCCACCTTAATTCTGTACGGCCGGGGGGCCAAAGATGGCGCATGATGGGCTGAAAAATCAGATTCGCCGGCTGCGGTTCGAGCATGGGGAGATGACGCAGCAGCAGTTGGCCGACAAGGTGAAAGTGACGCGCCAGACGATCATCGCCATCGAAGCCGGCAAGTACGCCCCCTCGCTTCCCCTGGCGTTTCGCATCGCCCGGACCTTTGGCATTCCTATAGAGGAGGTCTTCGAGTACGATCACGAAAGTTAGGTGTCTTTGTGTGTTTTTTCACCGCTTGGTGGACTTGTCAATCTTCCGCAATGATCTCGATTCCGCAGAGCAGCGGACTCAGCCCGGGCTTTGCGGGAGTGAAATCGATCTTGAGATCGTCCTTGATGCTGATCCCTTTGAATTCTTTGACCACGAGCTGATTGGGGCCGCCAGCTTGCTTGAGGATATCGAAGTCATCGAGAACACGCTGGTCCTGGAGTGAGACGCTAAAGACGCGCTGGCCCGCTTCGGCGCCTTGCGTTTCGGCAAAATACAGCCGCACCGTGTAAGGCCGGGGTTGCTCGAAAGCCCCTTTGATTTGGTCTTCGGACCAG
>CAYZAH010000530.1:0-3859 GCA_964475805.1 uncultured Pirellulales bacterium
GACGAGAGTCCGCAGCCAGCTATAACCTGTGCCGACAATGGCGATGCCGTGAAATTCCTTCTGTATCTCGCCCACAATGTTGACGAGCCGACTAACGCCCGCGAGAGGATGCTCCGGCTCTTCGTACCCGCCTATAATCGGCTCATTGAACGGCCTTCCCACGTGAGGATTGTAGTACGGATTCGCTATCGTGATATTGATCAGGCGAACGCCGCGCTGCTCTAGCAATCCGATCAGCTTCTTCGGCTCCGACAGATCCGGCTTCGTGTAATCGTCCTTATCGACGGCCCAGCCATAGGGGTAGGGAATTGCGTCGAAAACGCCGAGCCGGGTCGTGATGGCAACGTCCTCGCCCAGCTCCTTGCGAATCCTTTTGATGACCTCCAGCGGAAATCGTATGCGGTTCTCGAAGGAGCCGCCGTACTTGCCCTCTCTGCCCCGGCAGCCGAAAAGCTCATTGATAAGATAGCCATGACACGACTTGATATCGACGGCGTCGAATCCGATGTCAAAGGCGATTTTCGCCGCCTCGACATACGCTTCCTGGAGCCGGTCGAGGTACTCGTCCGTCACCAGAGGCCAATCATCCGGTATCCTGCTCTTGACGTTCAGATTCGGCTCTCGTTGCGGGATGAGCGGATCCCGGTGCGGGTCGCGCTGAGGAATCATCGGCTGAGCAACGCCTTCCGGCTTACTGTATCGGCCTGAATGCGTTAGCTGCATTACGATGACGGGCTTGTGGTCCGGCCCCATGCTCTCGGCGGCCGCCCGGCGCATCATCTTCACCATCGCAGCGAAGCTATCCTTGCTTTCCTTATGAATCCACAGTTGCCTTGGATTCGCCCTGCCCTCGGGAACGACGGCGGTCGCTTCGCCCCAGATCAGACCCGCGCCGCCGGCGGCAAATCTCTCGTATCGCCGGAGCGTGAGCTTTCCCGGCCGGCCCTGTGAATCGCCATCGCAACCCTCCATCGGGTGCACCGCCAACGAATTCGGTATCACCAGGTTCCCGGCCCGCACAGGCTCGGCCAGGATCGAGACGTCGCGCCTGGCTTTGACCGCCAGACCGAGCCGTTCGTTCATTTGCTCCAGATCGTCGATTGTACGCAGTCGAAATTCCCACATCAGATTACCTGTCCGGCGTTTTGCCCTCTGCGAGTTTGGCCTTCAGGAACTTGGCCGTAAAGCTGTTCTTGTTTTTCGTAATCTCCTCGGGCGTGCCGGCTGCGACGACGGTGCCGCCGGCTTCTCCGCCTTCGGGGCCGAGGTCTATAATATAATCCGCTATCTTGATCACATCAAGGTTATGTTCGATAACGACCACGGTATTGCCGCAATCGGTCAGACGCTGGAGCACGTTCAGGAGATTGTGAATGTCCGCAAAGTGCAATCCCGTGGTCGGTTCGTCGAGAATATACAGCGTGTGCCCGGTCGCGGCTTTGCCCAATTCAGCGGAGAGCTTGACCCGCTGGGCTTCGCCGCCGGAGAGGGTCGTCGAGGCCTGGCCCAACTGCATGTAGCCTAACCCGACGTCGGCCAGGGTTCGCAAAATCCGTACGATGACGGGAAAGTTAGCAAAGAAATTCAGGGCGTCGTCGATCCGCATATCGAGGACGTCGGCGATGTTCTTGCCTTTGTACGTCACGGTCAGGGTCTCCGGGTTATATCGCGTGCCCTTGCAGCTCTGGCAGGTGACGTAGACGTCGGGCAAAAAGTGCATCTCGATCTTTTTCGTGCCCTGGCCCTTACACGATTCACATCGGCCGCCCTTGACGTTGAAGCTGAACCGCCCGGGCTTGTAGCCTCGAATCTTCGACTCTCGCGTCATGCTGAACAGTTTCCTGATCAGATCGAAAGCCCCCGTGTACGTGGCCGGGTTGCTTCGAGGCGTCTTGCCGATCGGCGACTGGTCGATCTCGATCACCTTGTCGATCAACGACGTGCCGAGGAGGTTCTTGTGGGCGCCGGGCTTTTCGCGGGATTGGTAGAGTCGGCGTTTGAGGGCCTTGAGCAGGATTTCGCTAACGAGGGTGCTTTTGCCCGAGCCGGAGACGCCGGTTACGCACGTGAAGACGCCGAGCGGGAATTTAACGTCGATGCTCTTGAGGTTATTCTCAGCCGCGCCTTTGACCTCGATGCTCTTTCTCAGGTTGTAGCGTCTTCTCTTTAACGGTAACTCGATGCTTTTCTTGCCGCTCAGGTATTCACCGGTCAGCGAGGTTTCGCATTTGATAATGTCTTCCAAAGTGCCTTGTGCGACGACCTCACCGCCGTGCGTGCCGGCGGCCGGGCCAATATCGACGATATGATCGGCGGCTCGGATGATATCTTCGTCGTGCTCGACCACAACAACCGTATTGCCGAGTTTGCTGAGCCTCTGCAATATACCTAAGAGGCGGTCATTGTCGCGTTTATGCAGGCCGATGGTCGGCTCATCGAGCACGTAACAGACGCCAACCAGGCCGCTGCCGACCTGCGTGGCCAGGCGAATTCGCTGGGCTTCGCCACCCGCTAAGGTGCTGCTCGTGCGGTCTAACGTCAGGTAGCCAAGTCCGACATCAAACATGAATTTCAGGCGGGCTTTGATCTCCTTGAGCACCGCTGCGGCGATCACAGTCTTTTCCTCGTCCAGCTTCAGTCTTGTGAAGAACGTCTGCGCCTTCTCGATGCTCAGGACCGACAACTGATGGATACTCTTGCCTCCGACGGTAACGGCGATGGCCTCGGGGCGCAGCCGGGCGCCCTCGCAACTTCGACAAGGCTGTTGCGACAGATAGCCGCTCAATCTGGTTTTGACGTATTCGCTGGTTGTGTTCTCCCATCGCCGGACGAGGTTGGGAATGACGCCCTCGAACACCACGCCGTACTTGTCCTCGTCTTCCCCGGTCGTGCCGTGCATCAGAATCCTCTTGTACTGTTCCGGAATGTCCTTGAACGGGACGGATTTGCTGATGCCCGTGTTCCGGCAGAACCGCTTAACCAGGCGGTTGTAGAAGATGTTCATTCGTTTGCCGCCTTTGCGCCAGGCGTCGATAGCGCCGTTTTCCAGCGAGACGGTTTTGTCAGGTACGATCAGGTCGGGATCGAATTCGAGAATGGTTCCGAGGCCGTCGCAACTCTTGCAAGCGCCGTAGGGGCTGTTAAAGCTGAACAACCTCGGCGAAAGCTCTTCGAGACTGGCTTGCGGATGCTCGGGACAGGCGAATTTCTCGCTGTAAATGGCCTCTTCCCAGCGACCATCGCCGCCGTTTTGCTTGTCGGCACCGGGTTCCTGGAGCAAGACCAGGAGGATGCCCTCGGCCAGTTTCAAGGCCGTCTCCACGGAATCGGCCAGGCGGGTCCGGACACCCTGCTTGATGATCAGCCGGTCCACAACGGCGGCGATATCGTGCTTTTTGTTCTTGTTCAGCTCCGGGACACCCCGCACATCGCAAATCGAGCCGTCCACGCGAGCGCGAACAAAGCCTTCCCGCTGGATGGCCGCGAAGACGTCCCTGTGCTCGCCCTTCTTGCCGCGGACCAGCGGGGCGCAGACCTGGATTTTCGTGCCTTCCGGCCGGGAGAGAATGGATTCGACGATTTGAGAAGAGTGCTGGCTGGTAATTTCCCTGCCGCAGACCCAGCAGTGCGGCTGGCCCGCCCGCGCGAAAAGCACGCGAAAATAGTCGTAGATCTCCGTGGTCGTCGCGACCGTCGAGCGCGGATTGCTGCTGGCGCTCCGCTGCTCGATCGCGATGGTGGGCGGAAGTCCCGTAATCTCCGAGACCGCCGGTTTCTGCATCTGTTCGAGAAACTGCCGGGCGTAGGTGCTGAGCGACTCGACGTATTTTCTACGCCCTTCGGCGTAGATCGTATCGAA
>CAYZAH010000531.1:0-3857 GCA_964475805.1 uncultured Pirellulales bacterium
CGAGCGATGCGACTTCGGCCAGGCGGATGTCGAGCCAGCCCATCGCATTGCCCGTGCCGATGATGAGGCCGTCGGCCATGCACGAGTACGGTGTTCTGAGAGGGACGTAGCAGATAATGTCTATATCGTGCCGACCCCATTCCGTGTCGAACTCGCGCAGCGCCGCTTTGCCGATTCGCCATCCCAAAACGTTCCAAGGCCCGACGTGTCCATGCGTGCGTTTGATCTCGTCCCACCAGTCTTTCGGCTCCCGGCCTTGTCGATAGAGATGACCGTATTTTTTGGTGTTTTTGGCTGATTGTTCTTCTGTAAATTCCATCTTCGTGTTTTCCTAACGTCGAACCACCGAGTTGTCTTCGGAAGAATCGATCAAGTGACAAAAGTAGCTTTCAATTGCTTTGGCCTCGTAGAGTTCTGTACAGGGCCGAAACAGCAAAAAAGAGCGTGCTGATGATAACGATACAGGCGCCCGTAGGCAAATTGAGATAATACGAGACCAGGAAGCCTAATATGGCACTCGCCATCCCGAAGAGCGTTGACGCGGCGATGACGGATTTGTGTCCCGTACAGATCTGGTACGCAGCGGCGGCGGGGCACGTAATCAAACTGAAGATCATCAACCCGCCGACGAGGGGCAGATTGACCGCCAGGATCAAGCCGCACAGGGCCAGAAAAAGACAGTAGACGAAGCTCTCGTGAACGCCCGTCGCCGCGGCGATTGTTCGGCTGAACAACAAGACTTTCAACTCTTTGTTAAACAAGGCCGCGAAGGTAGCGAAAATCAGGCCGGAAATCGTAATCACGACCACGCTGCTTTTCCTCACGAACAGCAAACTGCCCCAGAGCAATCCGAGTACCTCAGTCCGGCTGCCTTGCGTCAATCCGATTCCCAAAAAAGTGAGCCCGAGCATCAGATTGAAGAATATTGCCAGCGCGACATTCGCGTCGATTCTCGATCTGCCCGGCCGGACAACGCCCAGGCTCATCGAGCTGACGGCGGAGAAGATGACCGGACCCCAGATCGGATTCACGCCGAGCAGCAACGAGTAAATGGTCCCGACCATCGCCGAATGGGAGATAGAAATCCCGATAAAAGGCATCCGCATCCCGACGATGTAGACTCCCAGCAGCCCGGTGCTCGCACCGGCGACGGCCCCCGCCAACATCACCAGGAAAAAGAACGAATCCATAACAACGGATGCTCAACGTTTATTGATTGTATATCTTCGACCTGCGTGCTCCAGGATATCCATCCGGCACTGGTAGGCCTTTTCGAGAATCCCGGCCTCGATAACGTCCTTGACGTCACCGTCGGCCAGAACGTCTCCACGGTGAAGGAGCACAGCCCTCTTACAACCTTCAGGCAACAGGCTCGTTTCGTGCGAGACCATCATGATCGTTATGTTGCTCTCACGATGCAACTGGTCGATGATCTCCGTTATCTGATACTTCCAGTTGAAATCGAGATTCGAGCAAGGTTCGTCGAGCATGAGGATCTCCGGGTCCTGCGCCATGGCTCGCGCGATAAGGGCTTTTTGCTGTTCGCCGCCGGAAAGGCTTCTGAACGTCTGAGATCGACGGTCCGACAGGGCGAGTTTCTCGATCCAGTTGTCGACGATCTCGTAATCTTTTCTGTTCAACGGGCCAAGCAAGGGCTTGGTGCTCGTTCGGCCCATGGCGACCAGCTCGCGGAGGGTGAAAGGCAGATCGGCGTTGTACTCCGCCGCTTGTGGGATATAGCCGATGTGCTTGCGAACGTTTGCTTTGCGCCAGGCGTTTAGGTGAATCAAATCGCGCCCATCGAGTTTGACGGAGCCTCGATTGGGTTTTATCAAACCACAGCAAACCTTCAGCAGAGTCGTCTTGCCCGCCCCGTTGGTTCCGATGATCCCGACGAACTCGCCCTGGCGGATTTGCATATCCTCGACGTTAAGGATACTCCGCCCATTCCAACAAACCTCAACGTTAGAAAGACTTACGTATCCCCCCGTCATCGTCCGACCGCCTCAAGCCCTGGGACTGTCTGCTTTCTGTCGTTCAGAAAGCTGACTGTCCCCTTCGGCGCGGGAGAGGGACGGGCACCTTTTGACGGAAAGGCATCGTCAAAAGGAGCCAGTCCCAAGAGTGCCTCGACGTTCGCTCGAAGGAGGGCATCGAAGCCGCCCGTCTGCCCACGAAGTTCGGGGAAATTGCTGAAGACCACCGCTCTGGCCTTGAGTCGTTCGGCCAGCGCCTTGGCCAGCGCCGTCCCTTCCTGCTTATTCGCTATAACAAAACGTATCTCCTGTCCCTCCGCTTTCTTGATGCAGCGATCGATGCCGGTGACCGTCTCAGTGTCACTGCCAACAAACGTTGCGACGGTCTCCAGGCCGAGCCAGCCCGCAAAATCAGCCTGGTGGTTGGACGCCAGAACTTTGGCTTCGGACAAGCCGGCTCCTTGTATCTTCTCCAAAAGCTCCCGGCGCAATTGCTTCAAGTCGCTTTCGATCGCTTGAAGCCTCTGCTCGTATTGAGCCTTTCTTTCGGGAAACTCTGTCGAGAGTACTTCACTGACCTTCCGGCAGATCGCCAGATACGTCTCCGGGACGCACAACCCCCCAGGCTCTGCCACTAAGGCCGTTTTCAAGCCGCGCTGCCTCACGCGAGAGAGCGTCTCGACAATCTGTTTTTGAAAATCGAAAAGCAGGAGCATTTTGCAATCACAAAGCTGCTCGACCTGTGACGGCGAAATATCAAAGTGCCCCGGGCACATCCCCGCAGGCGCCAAACACAGGACCTCTGTGTCATCGCCGCACAGATCGAGGACCACACAGCCCAAATAGGAGTTGGTCACGGCGATCTCCGCACGATTCTCCGCGTCGGTTTTCTTTTCGCATCCCGCCGTGAGAAAGCTACACGCCGCCGAGAGGATCAATGTGTAAACGAAGGCATTCTTCTTCATTGGCTACTTCTCAAAGGATCCGATTTGACGGCCGTTCGCCAGACGCATCCGAACGATAACCCCGTGCTGGGTTTGTGGATCGTACCACGTGTTCGTCGGCACGGGGTAGTTTAGCTCTTTCATGCGGTCCAAATCGAACCGCGGCCCTTCACTGTAGAGGACCCAGCTCACGGGCGAATCCTTTGCGTCTACGTAATCTTGGCCTTCCTCTTTCTCGTTGTCCGGGAATCCGTCGGGAATCCACAAGCATGACCCATTCTTCATAACAACGGTTCGGTTGTAGATGAGCGTACCCACCGAGCGATATTTGTAGGTGTAGCCCCGGTTGAACCGGTCTTCTATGCCGGCGGCCATGAAGGTCCTTTCGCTGGGGGCCGGTAGGTATTTGCTCTCGACCAGCTCGCAGGGAAGCTGATAGAAGTGGCCCCCGAGCATGCAATCGACGCGGGTCGGCGGGTATTTGCTCTCGTTGTCGAGTGAGTAGGCCTCCAGCGCCATGCCGATCCCGCGCAGCTCGGCGTTGACCGCGACCACTTTCGTTTGTAGCCGGGCGCGGCCCATGACGGGCAGCAATATCCCCATCAGCAAAGCAATGATAGCGCTCACGACCAACAATTCAACGAGTGTAAAGGCACGTTTCACAATGGGTGGCCCTCTGCCATGTCACCTGCTATTGAAGCCAATCCTCAAGGAATTTATCGAAATCATCGTAGTCCACGATCCCGTCCATATTCAGGTCGCCGGGTTTGTCCGCCTGACGGTGCTCGCGAGACGCCAGAACCGAGCCGTTCCCGTCGTAGTTCATCACGTACAGCCGGTAGCCATCAGTGAGATTCGGGCTTTCCTGATCCATGATGCCAATGATATCGAAAGGCTCCGACAGGTTGTTCGAGCCGGCGTAGATGCCGTTGCCGCG
>CAYZAH010000532.1:0-3857 GCA_964475805.1 uncultured Pirellulales bacterium
GCCCGTCGAACGTCGCGTTCGTGGTATCGAACGCCATATCCGTGACGTCACCGACAGGTCTTGCGTTGGTGCAGTTGTCGTTGGATGGTGCGGCCGCGAAGGTTGTCCCTGTTCGAACCAGCATAGCTATCAGCACACAAAGCAAGATGAGTTCCGGTTTGATTCCTCTCATAACGTGGCCCTTTCCAGAAATATCTGATTATTCGTACTGTGCATCTCTAATCTGCAAGCCGACCATATACCGGCACACAATCATATAGAGAATAAGCATTTTGCCTAATCCGCCCATCGGATTTCCTCATGGGCGAGGTGTGACCCCCGCTGCGTGGCGAAACACCTCCTCAATGGGCATTTGCTTTTCTTGGACAAACGAACTGGCGGTGGTAGAATCTACGAAGTGGTTGCCTTTTTTCGCCTTTGACGTTGAACGCAGGGAGGTTCTATGGAAACAGGAATGAAAGAACCGATGGAAAGATTCGATTTCTTGTTGGGAGACTGGGACCTGGAATACCGCATTCCCAAGAGCGCTGTGAGTGAAGCCGCGACGGGTACGGGGGCCGGAACATTCAAGAGGGCACTGGATGACAAATATGTCGTTTTCGATTATTCGTGTTCTTTGACAACGGGGGATGCAGAGGCGCACGCGATCTTTGTATGGGACGAGAAAGCGAAGCTATATCGATTCTGGTGGTTCGAGAGTTCCGGGAATTTCTCCCAGGCAACGTGCAATTTCCTGGATGACGAGGCGTTGTTCATGAATTGGCACGACAGCCTGTTCGTCCAAAGCTTCCGGGCCGTCGAGCCAGACAAGGTCGTCCTGAAAATGGAACACCCGACTCCCGAAGGGAAGTACGAGGTAGTCATGGAAGTCATCTTCACCAGAAAATGGCGTGTTGGGTCCTACTAAGATTGGCCGATTTGCTTTGTCATCCCTGCGAAAGCAGGGATCCATAAACGCAATGGCTTTAGAAGATGGGATCAATGAAAGTTACAACGAAGATATCTTTTTTCACTGATTCCGGCAGATTCTACGAGGCGGTTTTCCTGGTTGATACCGGGGCAACAGACTCAATGGCTCCCGCCGATGAATTGGAGAGGATCGGCGTTCATGAGGAGGGCAGGATGTCCTACGAGCTTGCCAACGGAACCATCAAGGAGTATCCGTACGGGCTTGTTCGCATAGAATTCATGGGCGAGACGACAGCCGGGCGGGTCATTTTCGGCGAGCCCGGGTGCGAACCACTTCTCGGCGTGACGGCCCTCGAATCCGTAGGTATCGTCGTTGATCCCGCCAACAAGACTCTCAGAAGACTACCGGCAATTCCTCTGAAGTGAGTGCATCACCGAGTCAACTGGTGCGACTCACCACGCCTTACTTTTGCCACGTTCGGTCATATGCGTTCGAGTGTACAGCATCACTGGTTCTGCCGGCTCGGTTTAGCTGGACGATACCGGCGGCGGCTCGGGCGCGATCTCCAGTGGCGGGAACGTCACGTCTGTGGCTTTCTCTATCCAGGCCGGGTCACCGTAGACGCCCGCTTTGCTGTAGTCGAACGGCTTGAAGCCCAACTTGATGGCGGGGGAGTCCGAGGCCAGGTGAAAGTCGTACTTCTCAGGATCGGCGAACAGCGGATCGGCGATGATCGAGTGCTCGTCCCGACCGAGTTCTTGCCACTGCTCGAAGGATAGGCCGGCGGGTTTGATCTGCTCGCCGGAGGTGTTCCAGTAGCAATTCTTGTCCATCTTGATATCGACCTTCGTCCACGGCCCGGCCAGCAGGGGACCGGTCGTCCAATAGACGATGTTGTTCTCGAACGTGAAGGACAGGTGCTTTTCGACGCGAGTAGCCTGGAGCTGGTGCTGTTTGGCGAACGCGAAGATATTGTTACGGATGATATTCTCCTTGCCATAGTGCTGGTGGAAGCCGCCCGTCTTGGTGTTGTAGACAAGGTTGTTCTCCATGACGATACCCGTACTACCCTCGTCTGTGTAGAGTCCCCAGCCTCCATAGTTGTAAGAGTAGACGTCGTGGAAGATGTTGTCACTGACCACGGTTCCTTCCGAGGGGCCGAGCGTGTATATGCCGCCCATGTCGCTCAGCACGCCCCAGCCGATATGATGCACGCGATTGAAGCGGATCGTGTTGCGTTTGGCGAGGCTGTCCGAGTAGCCCCATCGCCAACCGATGGAAAGGCCCGTGTAGAAGAAATCGCCGACGTCGTTATGCGTGACCGTGTTGTCTCCGCTCTGGCCGACCCAGATGCCCACGGCGGAGGTGTAGATGCGCCCGCCCGAGCGGACGATGTTGTTATCGACGGTGATTCGGCTCGTGCGTGAGGGCTCGTCCGGGCGAATTTGTCCCTCGCCGATTCTCACGCCGCCGGCGCCGAGATCGTGAAGGTAGCAATGCTCGATCCGGCAATCCTGGCACCCTTGGCGGAACCACACAGCATACGTAGCACTGTGACTCACCTCGCAATCCCGGATCGTGACGTGGCACGCCCCGTCGGCCATGATCGCCGCCTCAGTGACGTAGGCCGCCTGGTACGGAGCATAGCCCGTCCGGGGAAGCAATGACTGATTGTGCTCGAAGGTCAGGCCCTTCAGTTCGACGTGCTCGACGAATTGTTGCGTTTGCGGTTCGCCCTGAAAGATCACCAGCTTCTCGATCACCGGCGCGGCCACCTTCGCCGTTGCGGGATCTTCACCCGGGAGCGGGATATAAGTCAATACACCGCTGCGTGCAAGAAACCACTCGCCGGGCGTATCCAGGGCCGTCTTGAGATTTTCGAGTTGAAAACGAGTGTTCGCCGGCCAGCCGGAATAGCTCTTGAGCTTCTCGCCGACCGTAATGATCGCGTTTTTATCCGCATCGATGGCCGTCACGAACCGGCGGCTAATGCACCATTTGTGGTAGGCCACGAGCGTGACGTCTTTCAGTTCAGCCGGACTAAGCCCCTTGAGCGGCGCAAACGCGTCGGGACGAACGTAGGTTATGCGTCGAAACGTGTTCCGCTCGCCTTCGACGGGAACTTCCGTGGTTTTGAGCATGTAATGGTAAAACTTGTTGGGTGTGCGAGCGCGGACGGCCCGGCGACCATTAACGAACAACTGCTCGAAATACCATTCGCCCGCGGCGACTTCTGGTACTCTGGCTTGCCAAAGTCCGTCCGGAGTTCGCCTGAAGCCTGTGATGAACCGCGCGCCGGTGAAGACGGGCTTGGCTCCGGCGGCCGCTTCATAAGTGATGGGACATTTCTCAGTGCCACTGTCCCGGGTCGTCAAAACGAAAGGCTCGGTCAGGGTATATGTTCCGTCCGCGACGACGACCCGCACCGGTTCCGTCAGCGGGCCTTGCGATTTCAGACGCCGGACCGCATCTCTCGCCCCGGCCAGCGACGCGATGGGGCCGTTACTTCCATCCGCGTTCGGTCGCGCCAGAGTTCCCGACCATTGATCGTTTCCATCCAAAGAGACGTATAAGGTCACAGCTCCAGCACATTGAATCCAGACCCATGTCAGAACGAGACCCCAGACAAAACCAGATTTCCAGTTCGCGCACATTCTCCTCATGTCAGTTCACCTCACTTAGAACATCATCCAGGAATCAAAAGCCGCCTCTCAGGCGGTCAGGTTTTCCCACGTGATTCCGACCTTCTTGAGGGCGTAGCCCAGCTCTTTCGTGTAATCGCCGTAGCCGACCATCCAGTGGAAGCCGGGCATCCGCTCGGCCAGCTTCAGGTCGTCACACTTGTAGCGGACGTCGATCTGTGAACGGCAGACGTCCATGAACGGAGCGTCGATGATCTCGCCCAGCAAGCCTACCCATCGCTCGGCCTTAAAGTCGGGCACAATGT
>CAYZAH010000533.1:0-3853 GCA_964475805.1 uncultured Pirellulales bacterium
GAAACCCATTATATCAAAAGCTCACCCAGATCGCTGGGATTATTCTGACAAACCCATGGGGCTAAGCTCTGATTCCTACTTTCTGATTGCCTGACAACCTGATAGACTAATGCAATCTTTTGCAGAATTGTACTCTTGGCGTGGCAAGGGCATGTTTTCGGGAGGTGACTATGGATAGGTTCAAACAGAGAACTTTATTTTGCATCGGAGCGGCGATGGTTAGTGTGTGTTCGGGTGTTGGGGCTGGAGGCACCGTGAGTATTGTTCCTCTGCCCGTTTCCGTCGAAGGACGCGCCGGGGCGTTCGTTGTCGATCCGACGACGCAGATCTACGCGGAGGGTCTGGCTGAGACAGAGGCGGCGAAGCTTATTGACACGCTGGCTCCGGCGATGGGATTCCGGCTGAAGCCGGGCCGGCGTGTGTTGAATAGTATTCAACTGGAGATCGACTCTTCGTTGAAGGATCGGCTCGGGAGCGAAGGGTATGAGCTTGAGGTGACGACCGACGCGATCAGGATTCGGGCCGGCGAAGGAGGCGGGTTGTTCTATGGGATTCAGACGCTGCGCCAGTTGTTGCCGGCGGAGGTTTTTAGTAATGAAAAAGTCGAAGGCGTTCGGTGGGCTGTGCCTTGCGTGCATATCGTGGACGCTCCGCGTTTTCAGTGGCGCGGGCTGCTGATCGATCCGGCCAGGCATTTCATCCCCGTGCGAGACGTCGAGCGGTTCATCGACCTGATGGCCTTGCACAAATTCAACCGCTTGCAAATACACTTTACCGACGACCAGGGCTGGCGCATCGAGATTAAGAAGTATCCGAAACTCACACAGGTCGGATCGCGGATGGATTTCACGACGATGCGCCAAAAAGAACCCAAGGAGAAAGCCGCTGGATTCTACACGCAGGCCGAGATTCGTCATCTCGTTCGATACGCGGCGGAGCGCTATATTACCATCGTGCCCGAGATCGAGATGCCCGCCCATACGGGGGCCGCGATTGTTTCCTATCCTCAGATCGGGCTGTATCCGGAAAAGCTCAGCGCCCTGCCGCCGGAGCAGCGCTGGCGAGCCAATGAGCGGGTCCTCGCGCCGCGGCCACAGACCGTCGCCTTCATGCAAGACGTGCTGACGGAGGTCATGGAGCTTTTTCCGAGCCTCTATATCCATATCGGCGGCGACGAAGCGAACGTCAGCCATTGGGCGAAGAGCGAAGAAATGAAGGCGTTGGAAAAGCAATTGGGCGTAAAAAACGAGGCCGAGCTGCATAGCTGGTTCATCAAGCAGATGGACGAATTCCTGACCCGGCACGGCAGGCGACTCGTTGGATGGGACGAGATTCTTCAGGGCGGCCTGGCGCCGGGGGCGACGGTGATGAGCTGGCGCGGGCAGGTTGGCGGCATTGCGGCTGCCAAGGCCGGCCACGACGTGGTCATGGCTCCCACCTCGCACACGTACTTCGATTACTATCAGGGTCCCAAAGACAGCGAGCCGCGGGCCATCGGAGGCTATCTGCCGTTAGAGTAGGTTTATACCTTCGAGCCTGTCCCAGCCGAGCTTACCGTCGAGCAGGCTAAGCACGTGCTCGGCGGGCAAGGGCAATTGTGGGGCGAGTATATCGACAACGAGAAGCATCGGGAGTACATGGCCTACCCGCGGGCGTCGGCGCTGAGCGAGGTGCTCTGGTCGCCGGAACAGAATCGCAACTACGATGAATTCCTCCTTCGCCTGGTGGCACATCTCAAGCGGCTCGATGCGGCCCACGTGAACTACCGCCCGTTAGACAAGGCGCCGGCGCAATGGTCCGGCCGGGAGGATTCGAAGGCATCCGCCTCAGCGAGCCGGCTGCTCGAACGATTGCTGCCCAGATATGCCGATCGCTTTACCTTCGAGGTTATTGCGCCGGTGTACGGCCGGGACGTTTTCGAGATCGAAAGCCAAAACGGCAAGGTAGTGATTCGCGGCAATACGGGCGTCGCTATGGCGACGGGGCTTAACTGGTATCTCAAATACTATTGCCATCGGCAAGTTTCCGGGAACGGCGGCCAAGTCAGCGTGCCCGATCCATTGCCCCAGGTCCAACCGAAGGTCCGGCGGGTCAGTTGGGCGAGACACCGTTACTTCCTGAACTATTGCTGTTTCGGCTACTCGTTAGCCTGGTACGACTGGGACCAATGGGAAAAGCTGATCGACTGGATGGCGTTGAACGGTGTGAACATGCCGCTGTCGGTGACGGGCCAGGAGGCGGTCTGGCAGGCGGTGTGCCGGCGGCTCGGCATGAGCGACGAGCAGATTCGTGTATTTTTAGCAGGGCCGCCCTACTTGCCATTTCAATGGATGGGCTGCTTGGACGGCTGGGGCGGACCACTACCGCAAAGCTGGATCGAGAGGCACGAAGAGCTGGCCAAGAAGATTCTGGCCCGGCAGCGCGAGTTAGGCATGACGCCCGTTTTGCAGGGCTTTACGGGCCACGTCCCGGCGGCTATTGCGGAGCGGTTCCCGCAAGCAAAGCTGCACCGCATCCGCTGGATCGAATGGGAGACCTCGCTGCTCGACCCGCTCGATCCGTTGTTCTCGAAGGTCGCTCGAATCTACCTGGAAGAGCAAGCCAAGCGGTTCGGCACGGACCACCTGTACGCAGCGGACACCTTTATCGAGATGCGCCCGCCCAGCGACGATCCGAAGTACCTGGCGGACCTTGCGAGGGCGGTCTACGGCGGCATGGCTCAAAGCGACCCTGACGCCGTGTGGGTGCTGCAAGGGTGGCTCTTTGCCAACAATCCCGGTTTCTGGAAGCTTCCTCAAGCCCGCGCCATGTTCGGCGCCGTGCCCGACGAGCGGATGATCGTGCTCGACTTGATGTGCGAACAAACGCCGACCTGGAGCAAGACGGAGGCCTTCTGCGGCAAACCCTGGCTGTGGTGCAACATACAGAACTTCGGCTGCACGGTTCACCTGAGCGGAGCGCTGCCGAAGATCGGCGACGAGCTGCCTGCGCTCCGCCGACAGCCGCAATCCGGCAAGTTAGCGGGCTTAGGGTTCGTCAACGAAGGCTTGGGCTACAATCCCGCCGTATACGATCTGATGTTCGAGATGGCCTGGCGCGACCAGCCGGTCGATCTGAAACGATGGCTTGCGGACTACGCGCTGAACCGCTACGGCAAAGAAAACGCGAACGCCCGCGAAGCCTGGCAAATCCTCGGAAAGACCGTCTACAATGGCACTTATCGCACGCGCTCGGTGGTGGACCAGGTCCCACACTTGAAACCGGTCGGCAAGACTCCCTACGACAACGCGGAGTTGGCCAAGGCGTGGCGGGCGCTTCTGGCGGCGTCGGATGAGTTAGGCGAGGTCGATGCGTTTCGGTTCGACCTGGTCAACGTGGCCCGGCAAGTTCTGTCGAATCATGCGGCTCGCCTGCATGGCGCCCTGGTCGAGGCCTTCCGCAGCAAAGACACCGATGCATTCGAGAAGGCTTCGCGGCGATTTGTCCAACTCATCGACGATACCGACGAGCTTCTGGCGACGCGAAAGGAGTTTCTGTTGGGCTGCTGGCTCGAAGACGCCAAGCGCTGGGGGACCACCGATGCGGAACGAGCACGCTTCGAGTGGAACGCCCGAAGGGTCCTGACGCTCTGGGGCGAGGGTCCCGCCATCGACGACTACGCCCGCAAGGAATGGTCCGGCCTGTTCGGCGGATATTATAAGGAACGCTGGCAGAAATACTTGGGCCAAATGGAGCAATCGCTCGACACGGGTAAACCTATAGACGAACAGGACTTTCAGAAGCGGCTCAGACAATGGATGGCCGATTGGTCGAGCCGCCGTGAGAGCCACCCCGCGCAGCCGCGAGAAGACAG
>CAYZAH010000534.1:0-3836 GCA_964475805.1 uncultured Pirellulales bacterium
CGGCGAGATTTTCTGAAGGCGATGGGGGCTGGGGCGGCGATGTTGGCGACCGGCGGCGCAGGGGTGACTCGTGCTCAAGGGGCTTCCGGCAAGCCGAATATTCTGATGATTTTGGTGGATGATCTGGGGTATGGGGATTTGTCGAGCTATGGGGCGACGGATCTGAAGTCGCCGCATATTGATAAGCTCATGGCCTCCGGGATGCGGTTCGATAACTTCTATGCTAATTGTCCCGTTTGCTCGCCGACGCGGGCGTCGCTGCTGAGCGGGCGCTATCCAGACATGGTGGGCGTGCCCGGCGTGATCCGCACGTACATCACGAACAACTGGGGCTACTTAGCTCCGCAAGCGGTCCTCCTGCCCAAGTTGCTCAAGCCCGCCGGCTACCACACCGGCATCGTCGGCAAGTGGCACCTGGGCCTGGAATCACCGAACACGCCTATCGAACGCGGCTTCGACCACTTCCACGGCTTCCTCGGCGATATGATGGACGATTACTACACCCACCGGCGGCACGGCAACAACTACATGCGGCTCGACAACAAGGAAATCGACCCGGAAGGCCACGCCACGGACCTGTTCACGCAATGGGCCATCGACTATATCAAAGACCGGGCCAAAACAAATCAGCCGTTCTTTTTGTACTTAGCTTACAATGCTCCGCACGCGCCGATCCAGCCGCCCGCCGAGTGGCTCGACCGCGTTAAGAAGCGCGAGCCGGGCACTAGCGAGAAACGCGCCAAGCTCGTCGCACTGATCGAGCATTTGGACGACGGCATCGGCAAGGTCATCGCCGCCTTGAAGGATTGTGGGGCGAGTGACAATACGTTCGTCATCTTCACCTCCGACAATGGCGGCCAGCTCAGCGTCGGCGCGAATAACGGCGCGCTGCGCGCGGGTAAGCAGGACATGTACGAGGGCGGGATTCGCGAGCCGATGTGCGCCGTCTGGCCGGGCAAGATCAGGCCCGGCTCACGGAGCGACCGCGTCGCATTGACGATGGACCTGTATCCGACCATTTGCGAGGCGGCCGGGGCGAAAGTCACTCACACAATCGACGGGCGGAGCATTCTTCCGACGCTCTTAGGCAAATCGCAGCCGGCCGAGGACCGCTTCCTGTTCTGGGTTCGTCGCGAGGGCGGCCAGTATGGCGGCCGGGCCTATTACGCCGCTCGGTACGGCGCTTTTAAGCTCGTGCAAAACAGCCCTTACGAGCCGATGGAGCTTTTCAATCTCAGGGACGACCCGAAAGAGGAGCATCCGCTGGACAGAAGGCACAAGATGTACGGGACGCTTTTCAAGGCGCTTCGCAACCACATCATCGAAGCCGGCGCCTTGCCTTGGGAGAAGTACCCGGTGGAGATAAGCGGCACTCGATAGTGGCGGGTGCAAAGGGATTTACAATTTATGAGTTACTGTTTTAGCTTTCATTGGGGGCCGATATGACGATGACGGCGACTTTTCGGAGCATGTTGTACAGCGTTTTGTTATTCGTCGGCTTGGTTTCTTCCGCCGGCGCGCAGACGATTATGATCGAGGCCGAGAGTTTTGCGAATCGGGGCGGCTGGGTCGTGGATCAGCAGTTCATGGACCAGATGGGCTCGCCGTTCTTGTTAGCTCACGGTCTGGGTTTTCCGGTCGGGGACGCCGCGACGGCTGTGAAGTTTCCGGCGCCGGGCACGTACCACGTTTGGGTTCGGACGCACGATTGGGTGGCACCGTGGAAGGCGCCGGGCAAGCCGGGCCGCTTTCAACTGATCGTGGACCGAAAGCCGGTCGGTACGTTGTTCGGAACCGAAGGCGCCCAGTGGCATTGGCAGGACGGCGGCACAGTCCAAATCAGTAAGCAGCAGGTCGTGGTCATGCTGCATGACTTGACGGGTTTCGATGGGCGGTGCGATGCGATCGTCTTTTCCGCCGACGCGGGTTTCGTTCCGCCGAACGACGGCGAAGCGTTGGCGGTGTTTCGCCGGCAGGCGCTCGGCGCGTCCGAGCAGCCGGAAGACGCGGGGGAGTTCGACCTGGTCGTGGTGGGGGGCGGAATCGCGGGAACGTGCACGGCGGTCTCGGCGGCTCGGCTCGGCCTCCAAGTGGCGCTCATCCAAGACCGTCCCGTCCTCGGCGGCAACAATAGCTCGGAGGTCCGCGTCCACTTGAATGGCGAAGTGAATCTCCCGCCTTATCCGGCCTTGGGCGGCGTCGTCAATGAGCTCGATACCGGCCTGCGAGGCAACGCCCAGACTGCCGACCACTACAACGATCAGCAGAAGCTCGACGTCGTCGCGAGGGAAAAGAACATTCATTTGTTTTTGAATATGCACGTCTTGAACGTCGAGAAGGAGGGCGACCGCATCGTTGCCGTCATTGCCCAGCAGACGATGAACGACACGCGGCACCGTTTCAAAGCGCCGCTATTTGCGGACTGCACGGGCGACGGCAACCTCGGATTCCTGGCAGGCGCCGATTACCGGATGGGCCGTGAGAGCAAGGCCGAAACCGACGAGCCGCTGGCGCCGGAGCAGCCCGACAAGATGACGATGGGCGCGTCGGTCCAATGGTACTCAGTCGAGACCGGCAAGCCTACGGTCTTCCCGAATTGTCCGTGGGCTCTGCAATTCAACGAGCAAAGCTGTCACTACCTGATTCGCGGCGATTGGGACTGGGAGACGGGGATGAACCGGAACCAGATCACAGAGGCCGAGGCTATCCGTGACTATGCTCTTCGCGCCGTGTTTGGCAACTGGGCGTACCTGAAAAACTACAGCAACGACAAGGCGAAATACGCCAACCGCCGGCTCGAATGGGTGGCGTACGTCGCCGGTAAGCGTGAGTCCCGCCGGCTGCTCGGTGACATCATCTTGAAGGAGCAGGACGTCGAGCGCCGCAAGCAATTTCCGGATTCGTTTGTCACGACCACGTGGTCCATCGACCTGCATTATCCGGACCCGAAGAACAGCCAGTTCTTTCCCGGCCAGGAGTTTCGCTCGATCGCCAAATACCGCAAGATCAAACCGTACCCGATTCCGTACCGCTGCCTCTATTCTCGCAACGTCAGCAATCTGATGATGGCCGGGCGGTGCATCAGTGTCACACATGTGGCGCTGGGGACGATCCGCGTGATGCGGACCGGCGGCATGATGGGCGAGCTGATCGGCATGGCGGCGTCACTGTGCAAGAAATACAATACCAATCCGCGCGGTGTATACGAGAATTACCTGGGTCATTTGAAGCAGTTGGCACGAACCGGCGTCGGAAAGTCACCGGCAATCGACGAAGGCGCGTTTCGAGAGGCGGCCGAGAACGGCCGGTTAGCCAACGAAGGTCTCGGTCGCTGCAAACGTTACGTTGAAGGCTGGCTGCGTCACGCCGATCCGAGAACGGGGCTAATCCCACGGAACCTGACCCAGGATACGGATATCTGGAACGCCGAAGACTGCGCCGCAGACAACTATCCGTTCATGGTGCTGACCGCTGCCTTGACGGACTGGGCGCTGTACCAGGGGCGAATGCGTGACATGCTCCGCACCGAGACCCAATTGACGTCCCGCATCGGCAGCCTTCCCGATACGTACTCATTTTCCCGGCGGGGCTTTCTGACGCCGACGCCCAATGTGAATCGTATCATCTTCGGCTCTTCGGAATACGTCAAGGACGGCTTGCTGCCGCTGACCGAATGGATCGGACCCAGCCCGTGGTCCGAGCGAATGATCCATATTCTCGATGACCTGTGGGCCCGCGCGCCGGTTGAGACCCCGTATGGCTACATCCTCTCGGACAGCGAGGAGATCAACGGTGAAATGCTCCAGACACTCTCTCGCGTCTATTGGATGACCGGC
>CAYZAH010000535.1:0-3830 GCA_964475805.1 uncultured Pirellulales bacterium
GATATCGCTCTTAGGTGTCCCCGGCGTTAAGACCATTCGGAGCTATTCCTTCTTTGGTTTTTCAAGCATCTACATCATCTTCAAGGAAAAGGTCGATTTTTACTGGTCGCGCAGCCGGGTCCTGGAAAAGTTGAACAGCTTGCCGGCCGGTACACTCCCGGAAGGCGTCCAGCCGGCATTGGGGCCTGACGCGACGGCCCTGGGGCAGATTTACTGGTATACGCTCGAAGGTCGCGATCCCGAAGGCAAGCCGGCGGGCGGCTGGGACCTGGAGGAGCTTCGCACCATCCAGGACTGGTACGTTCGGTACGGTCTGCTTTCCGCCGACGGCGTCAGTGAGGTGGCGTCGGTCGGCGGCTTTGTGCGCGAATATCAAATCGACGTCGATCCGGATGCGATGCGCGCTTATAACGTGACGCTTCCGGAGATTTACGCGGCCGTCAAAGGCTCGAACGTGGACGTCGGGGCCAAAAGCATCGAGCTGAACCGCGTCGAATATTTCATCAGGGGCATCGGCTTCATCAAACGGGTCGAGGACATCGAGAACAGTGTCATCAAAGTCAACGACAATGTCCCCATCAGTATAAAGGACGTTGCGACCGTGACGCTCGGTCCGGCGCTTCGGCGCGGCGCCCTGGACAAAGACGGAGCCGAGGCTGTCGGCGGCGTTGTGGTGGCGCGATACGGCGAAAATCCGTTGGCCGTCATAAAGAACGTTAAGCAAAAAATCAAAGAGCTTTCAGCGGGCCTTCCCAAGAAGACTCTGGCCGACGGCACGGTCTCGAAGGTGACCGTCGTGCCGTTCTACGACCGCACGGGCCTGATCTACGAAACGTTAGGCACGCTCAATGATGCGTTGGTCCAGGAGATTCTCATCACGTGCATTGTCGTCATCCTCATGGTGATGCACTTACGAAGCAGCGTGCTCATAGGCGGCTTGTTGCCCCTGGCGGTATTGATGTGCTTCATCGCCATGAAGTACTTCGGGGTCGATGCAAATATCGTTGCGCTGTCGGGTATCGCCATCGCTATCGGCACGATGGTCGATATGGGCATCGTGATTTGCGAGAACATACTGCGCCATCTTGAGAAGGCGCCGCCCGGTGCGCCGCGGCTGGAGGTTGTGCACCGCGCTGCGAGTGAGGTCGGCAGCGCCGTCCTGACGGCGGTCTCTACCACGATTGTCGGTTTTCTGCCCGTCTTCACCATGACCGGGGCCGAAGGTAAGCTCTTCAGACCTTTGGCGTTCACGAAGACCTTTGCGCTGCTGGCCTCGATCATCATTGCCCTTACCGTCATACCGGCCGGCGCACTGGTTCTCTTCACGGGAAAGATATCCGGCAAGAAGCTTCGCTGGATTTTCTATGGGATCATCGGAGCCGCAGGCGTAGCTATCGCCGTTCACGGAATTCGTATGGGCTCGTTCATCGTCGGTTTAGGCGGAGTCATCATCTTTCTCTTTGCTCTTTACGGCATCGGCCAGATTCGCGTGCCTCAACGTATCAAAGCGAAGATACCTGTGATCGGAAACTTCCTCGTCGTCATATTTGTGGCAGTGCTGTTGAGCGTCTTCTGGGAACCTTTGGGGCCTGAGAAAGGCTTCGTCCGGAACTTCCTGTTCGTGGGCATCCTGGTGGGCGTGCTCCTTGGATTCTTCAGGCTTCTTCTTGTCGCGTATCCGACGATCCTTGGCTGGATGCTCGCGCATAAGATAATCCTGCTCTCGGGTATCGCGCTGATCTTATGCTTCGGTTTGCTGGCGTGGCGTGGATTTGAAAAGACGCTGGGTTGGGTGCCCGCCAGCGCGGAGAAAGTGGGCATCGATCCGAATACGACGAGATCGACGACTTTCTGGGTCAAGGGCAGCAAGGAGTTCCCGGGCCTGGGCAAAGAATTCATGCCTCCGCTGGACGAAGGTTCTTACCTGTATATGCCCACGACGATGGTCCACGCTTCCATTGGCGAGGCGGCGGACATCCTGGCCAAACAGGATATGGCGTTTCGCAGCATTCCAGAGATCGATACGGTCGCCGGCAAGATCGGGCGCGTGGAAAGCCCCCTGGACCCGGCGCCCATTTCGATGATCGAAACGATCATCAACTATAAGCCTGAGTATAAGATAGACAAAAGCGGCAGAAGAATTAACTACCGCTACGATAGAAAGACGCGAGAGTTTGTGCGGGACAGCAAGGGCGAGCTGATGCCGGACCCGCACGGGCGGCCCTTCCGCCAGTGGCGCGACGAAATCAAGACGCCCGACGATATCTGGGAGGAGATCGTCAAAGCGGGCAAAATTCCCGGAACCACGTCGGCGCCCAAGCTCCAGCCCATTGCGGCGAGAATCGTCATGCTGCAAAGCGGTATGCGCGCCCCGATGGGGATCAAGATCAAAGGCCCTTCGCTCGAAACGATTGAGTCGGTGGGCCTGCAAATCGAGGGGTTTCTCAAAGAGGTTCCCAGCGTCGAGCCTTCGGCGGTGATCGCCGACCGGATCGTGGGCAAGCCATACCTGGAAATCATCCCCGACAGAAAAGCCCTGGATCGGTACGGCGTGAGGATACGCGATTTCCAGGACGTGGTCGAGGTCGCTATCGGCGGCAAGAAGATTACCACGACGGTGATGGGCCGGGAGCGATTCCCCGTTCGCGTGCGATATGAGCGTGAGCTTCGCGACTCGATCGAGGCGATTGGAAAAATCCTTGTCCCCGCAAAAGCGGGCCGGCAGCAGATACCGATTACGGAGCTTGCCGACATTCGCTACGTCCGCGGCCCGCAGGTGATAAAGAGCGAAGATACCTTCCTGACGGGCTATGTTCTTTTCGACATGAAGCCCGGCAACGCGGAAGTCAACGTTGTCGAGGATTGCCAGCATTACTTGCAGAGCAAGATCGACAGCGGGGAGCTGGTCTTGCCGCGCGGCGTCAGCTACACCTTCGCGGGCAGCTACGAAAACCAGATTCGCGCTCAGAAAAAGTTAGCCGTCGTATTGCCCTTGGCCTTGTTCGTCATCTTTCTGATTCTGTATTTTCAGTTCAAGTCAATTCCGACCACACTGCTGGTCTTCTCCGGCATCTTCGTGGCCTGGGCGGGCGGCTTCATACTGATCTGGCTCTACGCCCAACCGTGGTTTCTTGATTTCTCGGTTTTCGGCGTGGGCATGCGACAGCTTTTCCAGGTGCACCCGATCAATCTGAGTGTTGCGGTCTGGGTGGGATTCCTGGCGCTGTTCGGGATCGCCTCGGATGACGGTGTTATCATGGCCACTTATCTGGATCAGACCTTCGGCCAACGTAAGGTCAAAAGCGTGGCCGAGATACGCGAGGCTGTGATCGTCGCTGGACAGCGACGGGTTCGCCCTTGTTTGATGACCACCGCGACCACTATATTGGCGCTGATTCCCGTGCTGACGTCCACGGGGCGGGGTTCCGATATCATGGTACCGATGGCTATTCCCTCCTTCGGCGGGATGACGATTCAGATCCTCACCATGTTCGTCGTGCCGGTCCTGTATTGCTGGATCCAGGAGATCAAGCTCCGCCATGTGTGATTTACGAATTATGATTTGTGATTGAGCACTCGTGGCGAGGCCGTCTCGGCCTTGCGTGTCGCGGGCATCTTGCCCGCGATTCAAGGGCAGGATGCCCTCGCCACAGCCACAATCGTAAATCATGAATCACGAGGCTTGACATCACAGCGCCGTTCTGTCATCATGTATCCAGATCGTAGCGGTAACCGCCGGCCCGGCGCATCGTGTCACGCTCACGCCAACGACCAGGCCGGCTCGAATTGAAAAAGGAGAAAGCCGATGAAGAATGATGAACTGTCACGAA
>CAYZAH010000536.1:0-3827 GCA_964475805.1 uncultured Pirellulales bacterium
CCTCTCCCTGAGCTTGTCCTTCTGTGTCACCCTGGCCTTCATTGCCACTTTGTTCTTCTGTAGGGTGTGCAACTTGTTGCACATGCGGTTCTTCCGCGGTCGTTTGCTCATCGCTGACACTTGGACTTCCCGATGCACTCTCGCCTTTCGCTGAATCTTGCCCCTTTGGGCTGCTTTGCCCTTCAGCAGCACTCTGTTTGTCACCAGCGGCGGGACTATCCGAACGGCTTTGGCTTTCGGCATTACTCTGCTTGTCATCGGAGCCGGGGCTTGCTGATGCACTTTTACTTTCGGATGAGCTTTGTCCCTGCGATCCGCTTTGGCTTCCGGCGGCGCTCTGGCTGGCCTGACTATCCTGATCTGAGGATTGTTCACCTTGTTGGCCGGGGCTCGCCTGGCCTTGCTGGTTTTCGGATGCTTTGTCCTGCCCTTTTTCGCCAGCCGTGAGGTCGGATGATTCCTGGCTCGTTGCTTTTTGAGCGGATTGCTTGTCCCCGGCTTTTTGTTCGAGGAAGATCTTGAACGTCCTCTTCAGAACCTCCTGCTCTTTTGTCAGTTTATCCAGCTTTTGTTGCATTTGCTTCAGTTCACCCTCGATGCGCTCCGCCTCCATCTGCGAGTATTCCGGCGGCTTCTCTTGCATCTTCACACTTTCGGGTTTCTCATCCGGCGGACTTTGACCGCTCTGGGGCGGATTCAACTCCAGGTCCGATTCGAGGATGAATTTGCGCAAGATGCGATAGGCGTTCTTCTCCGGCGTCATAGCCGAGGCTGCTTCGTGTCGGGTCAAGTACCCGCTGGCCTGTTCGTAGCACCGCAGAACAGTATTGAGCACGGCTTTCTGAGGCTCCGTAAATCCGTAGTCGGAATCATCGCGGATCAGGGCCAGTTGCTCGGCGCAGTACCGAACGTCGTTGTCGATGGACTCCAGGCCGGAACGGCCCTCGTCCGTCGGGTCGGATTTCTCCGCGATAGCCCACGTCTTCTTCACTATCGCCCGGGTATATTCGAGAATGTTCAGCAACTCCACGGGAGCGGGTAACCCTGATGGTGACGGTCCGCCGCCCGGCTTCGAGCGCCAATGCTGTCGATAGGGCCTGATCTCGATGAAATACACCTCGCTGCTCGATGTCCGATTGGCCAATGCCGAGCCGGTATCAACGTCCGTCGCGCGGGCATAAAATAAGACGCTGTCCCCGACGTGCAGATTGTGTTCTTCCAGTTCGATCACACTGGTGAACGTTTTACTGCGAGTCCCCTCCTCAAGCGTAATGGGATGCCTTATCGGCTCTTGGCCGGGTATCTCCAGGCACATCTCCACGGACTCCAGGCCGAAATCGTCCGTTACCTCGAACGTCACGGGCACGCTGGCCACGTCGGTCGCCAGGTAATCGCCTTCGGGTGAAAGCAACTCGAACTTCGGAGGGTCGTCGGTCTTAACGATCACTTCCAGCCCGGGCAGATCGTTGCTGGCAAGGCCCATCTCGTTGACAAGATCGAAGCGCACGGAGCCGTTCTTGTCCGCCGTGAATTGGAATGCGAACTGCTCGGTTCCATCCAGGCTCTTGGCCATCGGCTTGCCGTCCAAACCGGTTGCCACGACTTCTTTGAGCTTGTCCGTCGCCTGCACGTTGAGTGTGACGGTGCTGCCGGGGATGACTTCCAGCGTATTATTCTCAATTTGCTCGGTATAAGGCTTGACCCACTTTCTCCTGGGTGGCTGTCTCGGCAGCGTCACTTGAGCGGTCATGCTTTCTATTTCAGGGGCTGGAGAGATATTCAATGTGTGCCAGGGCGTCGAGGTCGATCCGGCTTCAAAGCGGTATCTGAACTGTCCCGGCTTTGAAAAAGACTTGGACGCCTCCAATCGCGCCGTCTGGCCTTCATTGATGGGTGGCAGCCTCAAGCGAAGCTTGGGGATGGCTTCAGCAGGGGACTGTCTGCTTTCTGTCGTTTGGAAAGCTGACTGTACCTTTTGCGGAGAAGAGGGACAGGCACCTTTTGCCGGAGCGGCGCCGTCAAAAGGAGCCAGTCCTGACGATTCGGAACCTACTACGACGAGTTCTCCCGATTCCGGCATACGCCCTTGAATCTCGGCGGTGAATGTCACCTCAGAATTAGGCTCGGCAACGAGATCCTTCGTGATGGATTCAAGGTGCGTTGGTGACAGTACCTCGACGGAAGCCAAAGGACGAATGAGCCTGGCGAAGTACGAGGCGAAATAAACATAGTTGTCTTTGACGTAGAACCAGGCAACAACGAGGCCAAAAACGACGATGGCGCTAAGAACATAGCCTTGCCATTTCTGCACGGCCGCATCGAACCGATATCCTGCGCTGTCCTTTTCCACCTGCAAGACAAGCTGTTTGGCCAGGGCGGTGGAGTAGGGGTAATCCTCTTTGTTCTCATAGTACTCAATCGCCGTGACAAGCTGCTGATCGAAGCTCTGTTTGTTTTCGATATAGTTTGCAGCGGTGCTGCAAGAGACGTGACCGAGCAGCCGCTTTGCCAACCTGTGCAAAAGCAGAGCAAGTCCTGCGATGAGCAGAAGCAGTGCTGCGACCCTGCCCGTTTGACCGAAATTCACCCGGTGATCGAGCCAGGCATAGACGCCGATATAAACGGAGACAAAAACCAGACACATCGCCGCCACCCTCAGGATGGCCAGCGTTACGAGCCATCGCCTGACTTTCCTGACCCGGGCAACAAGGGCGTCGAGTTTATCCTCTGCCGTTTCAGCCATATCCGGAGCCTCTTCTATCGCCTCAGCCTGTTTGCGACGGTTGGCTCCACCAGGAGCAAAAGAATGATTGTCCAGGCGACGATCTTCCACATGGGTTTGGGCTTTTTATCACCCAGGACGTCTGCCCAAGAGACACTTCCATTTGAATTTGTCACAAATACTTGTTTCATAACCTCGTTCAACTCGGCAGCGCTCGGCGGAGTCATATCCGTTTCACCCGGTGGCAAATTGACCCCCGCGTACAGTGTCGGTTTGCCTAATGTCTTGACCCATCCGATACCGGCCGGATCGGGCACAAGCAAGAACGAATCGGCCACAGCAGCGCGCCGCTTCTTACCGTCACAGGTTTCGACCCAGAACTCTTGCTGTGTGCCGGATTGCGCTGCCTTATCTGGGGCGGGAAGTGTCACTCGTTCATCAGGGGCGAAACAATGCTCCCCGATTTGATTGTCCTGACCCAACAAATATTGACAAAAGGCGACGGATGCGTTCGACTTGGTCAGCGTTCCGAGCGAATCGTCCGCACTCGTATTCACGAGGATGGAGCAACCGGCGCCGAACGTTTTGAGGTAAACGAAGCCGACGTTGTTTTGCAATTGCCACAAACACCGGCTCTCAGAGTGCGGCTCGCATTCCAAGTAGCCTTTGAGAAGAATCTTGTCGATTCTGTAATTGGATAGAGCCATTTCAGCAGCATGATCCAGCTTGGAAACCTGGTCGTCGCAAGGTTCCGGCTGGATGTATATTGCCCCGCGGATACATTTTCTCGGCAGAGCGGCAAGAACACCTTGTTGCCACAGTTGCTTTGCCGCCTCAGGTGTGACGGATCCATTCACAAAGAATATCAGCTTGCCGCCGGAGTGGACAAAGTCCTTCAAGTTTGACGCTAAGTAGCCAAGCCGATCCGTGATCGCCGAGCAGACAATCACGTCGGCCCAGTCCAAGTCGGAAGGACCGAGGTTGCCGATTAACACCTGCCTGACGCTCAAAGCATTGTAGGGCTTTGTACGCGACAAAGTATCCATCGCGGTCTTGAGGAGGAACATCTGGTATTCGCTCTCACCGGCCAGAAGAACGTTCACGT
>CAYZAH010000537.1:0-3824 GCA_964475805.1 uncultured Pirellulales bacterium
AGCTTAAGCTCATCGAGGATAGAGCTTCTTCGGCCCCGGGTACATTGCCCAGCAGCTCGATCTTCAATTTCGCTGTATTCGTCGAGATCGCACTGACAACTGCCGAAGGTAAAGGTAGAATTTGAAATAGGGCGAGCAAGATGAATAGTGCAACCGGTAGATAAGTCCAAGTTCGGACCACGGATGTATTCGGTAGGATGATACATTTGACTAAGAAGACTCCCAACATGCTTGCCGCTATGGCGAGGATGATTTGCTCACTCCAGGCGTGGACCACTCCGAAGGCCAGCGGACCAAAAGCCAGGAGTATGATTAGCAGGACCTCGATGACTCTGTCGAATCGCTCAGATAGAGGCTGACCCACAAATAGAGTGCTGACGACACTGCCTTTCCACCTACCTGGTTGTAACACCATCGATATCTTGTTGGTTCCCAACGTGGCCATAGGTATTTACTTTCTCCCCGCCGATTGTTTGACCATTCGGTTCACCCATCGTGGGAGTTTTATTTCGCGGATCTCCCGCCTACTGTGCTCACCATTACCCTTCCGATCCGACTCGGTTATCTCCCGCATTCCGGCCCTATCATTATCTTTGTGACAATACTCGGCGATCTTGTTGTTTCCGCTTCTTCCATCATCTTTGTGGCCGGACTCGGTTATCTCTTTCCTTCTGTGCTTGCCATTATCTCCATGACCATAATAGTCGTAATCGGAACCACCGTAGTAACCGGATTTGCTGGCCTTGCGCGAGACATCGTTGACAATAACACCGAGTATTCGAGCATCGACACTGGCCAGGTTCTCGCACGCCTGCACACTGATTCTTCGAGTTGAGACCTCGGCTCGCAGAACTAGTACAGTGACATCACAAAGGGCCGCCAGGATTTGTGCATCTGCGACGACGGTCACTGGTGGTGAATCCACGATGACTCGATCGTAGTCCTGAGTCATCTGTTTGACGATCTGGGCAAAGGACTGACTGTTGATCATTTCCGCAGGATTCGAGACATCCGGACCGACGGTCAGAACATCCAGATTTTTCAGTTTGGTCTTCTCAACGGCGTCCTGCAAGCTCATCTGGCCGGCCAGGACTGAGCTGAGACCCTTGGTTCTGCGGTCCAGCTCAAAGATGCGATGCTGAACCGGTCGGCGGAAATCTACGTCCATCACGAGCACCCGCTGGTCGGCCTGGGCCATCGCCACAGCAAGATTACCCACGACCGTGCTCTTGCCCTCTCCCGGCGCCGGTGAGGTAATTAAAATGGTCTTGGCTTCATCTTTTGGAATCCCGAAGAATACTGCCGTCCTGACCGTGCGGAATGCTTCTGCCTCGCGAGAGTCTGGGCTCATAAGCACTTTCTGACCACGAACCGAAATCGTCTGCTTCGGCGAAGTCATGGACGGTATGATCCCCAGCACGGGAAGACCGAGCAAGGCGGAAATGTCCTGGGTTGAGCGTAGCCTCTTGTCTCGCCATTC
Organism: uncultured Pirellulales bacterium; assembly: GCA_964475805.1. Lineage (GTDB taxonomy): Bacteria > Planctomycetota > Phycisphaerae > Sedimentisphaerales > Anaerobacaceae > JAFGTG01. Next base: position 1,481 of record CAYZAH010000537.1, read on the forward strand.
TCGAAGCAAGCCCAGGCCTACACCGCCAAATAGCCCCAGACACAAGGCCAATCCCATCGTGCGGGCCTTATTCGGGTACGAAGGTGAAGACGGCGGCACGGCCGTCTCGACGATCTCAATATTCAAGGCGCCAACTTGGGGATCCACGTTGAGTCGCCGGATCTTCTCGTTGAGAATTTCACAGAAACCGCGAGTCTGCTCGTAGTCCGATTGCAGGAGTGCATATTGAGCAAGCTGACTATCCAGCACAATGACTTTGTCGTACTGTTCTTGGAGGTACGTCTCCAGTTCCTTTTCACGTTGCTGGGCAGCGAGATATTGCTCCTGGGCAACTGTCAGAGTACTGGCGGCAAATTCCTTGTCTAACTCGCTGATTTGCCGTCTTATCTGGTCCATCTCAGCGTTCAGCGCTGCGATCGCGGGAGCATCGGGTTTCAGCAATTGAAGGCAATCGGTCCGCTTGCGATCCAAACGATTCAGTTCCGCCCGCAGGGACGTTGCCTCACTGGTGGTCGCGAGGTAAATACCCTTGGCTCGCTGGGCTTCCACCAACTGGCGCAATCCCGAGGGATCATTAGTGATCGTTTTGGCTGCGTCGTAGAACGACTTGGCCTCGATGCGCGCGAGCCGGGCCTGGTCGAGGGCCGACTGGTAGCGCTCCAGGCTTCGCGAGATGCTGTTGTTGTCCTGATCTGTTCCGAAAGCCAGAGTTTCATTGGCTTTCCGAAACTCAATCATCTTCTGACGTTTTTGACTCAAAGCGTCGTCCCATTTGGTCTTCTCATGCTCCAGGAGCGTGACCATCTCAGCCGCCGTATCCCGCCGGCGCTCATTGTGCGAGCTAATGTAGGCATCGACAACGGTATTGACGATATGAGCGGCCTCATCCGGAGAGGGACCGGTGAACGATACGTTGATGATCTCGTCGTTCTTACCAACCACCACGTCCAGACGCTTCCGAAGGGCCGCAATTGGATTGCTGACTCCGGCCAACGACTGGAGCTTACCCATGCTTGGTGACTTCAAGGCAGCCGAGAGTGTCTCAGTCCGCCTGACTAGTTCGGCTTGGGTATAAAGGTAGTTCGTCCATCGTTTGACCTCACCGGAAGCGTCTCTCTCCCAGACCTGAGGGCCAGCTTGTTCCACATAAATCCTGGACGTGCTCGTATAGAGTGGTTCCGCCCGTTGAAGATAGATCAAGCCCACCACGAGGGCGACCATAACGACCAACAGGACCGTCCATCGTCGCCGCCACAGAATCTCGAAGATAGACTCAGAAATGCCTTCGACCACCTCAAAATCCGGCGGAGACTCCGGACCTTCGAGCATGTTTCCATTTGTTGTATTGTTCGCTATCGCTCTGATCATGATTCTTAGCACTATGGAGAATTAATCGTGGTTGTCCCAAAGGTCCTTACCTTGGAGATAAACGCCCATATTGATCCTCACCAGTTGATTGACGATCGTGTTCATTCGTGTACGCGCCGTATGTTCGATGGCAACCACGTCGCCGGGTTGAATCGGAGTGCTCAGAGCCTGTGTGAATTCATCCTTTTCCTTGAGCTTGAAGGGCACACGAGTGACCAAACCTTCTTCATCGAGACGATAGATCATCGCGTAACGAGGATCCGAAATGTGATCCAAACCGCCCGCGTAGGCAACAGCCTGTCCCAAGTTGTACTGCGCATAAGGGGGGTATGGGAAATTGCCCGGTTTGTTTACGAGACCCAAAACCGAGAACAAAGGCATCTGAACGGGCTCGACCACTACCGTATCCCCTTCTTCCAGAGCGATATCGCGTGAGGGGATGTTGGTATTGGCCACCGGTAAGAGGATTGGTTTTGAAAGAGTCTCATTTGAGGAGAGCGAGTCCGCTTGTTCGTCCGAGCGGACCACGCGGACGGTCGCCGCTCCGGCCTCCGATATTCCGCCTGCCTCGGTCATCAGGTAGCTCAAGGTCATCTGATCATTTCGGAGAGTATATACACCCGGTTTTTCCACGGCCCCGGCAATATACACTTTGTACGTTTTGTATTCGGAAACACGCACAAAGACCGACGGCTCCAGGACGAGGTAGTCTTGATATGCCCGGACAACGTCTTCCTCAATCTCAGCTAGTGACTGGCCTACCACCTCCATCCTGCCGACCGCCGGCAGAGTGATCGTTCCTTTGCTGCTAACCCGGGCCAGATAGGGATAGTCTTGCCGGTGTTGTGTATCAACGGCTTGGACCTCTGCGGCAGTGACCGCCTGGAGCAGGGCAGGCATCGTAAACTCCAGGACGTCGCCCGGAACGACACGGTACGGCCCGGTCTTGAGTTTGGCTTTTTCAACACGGTCCACG
>CAYZAH010000538.1:0-3819 GCA_964475805.1 uncultured Pirellulales bacterium
CGGAGAATACAAAGGCCGGCTCGTCCTGCCCTGCGATTGCGGCGACAGCAAAGGTTGGGGCGACTGGGATAAGAAAGGCCGCTCGCTGGTTATCTACAGCGACGATCACGGTAAAAGCTGGACACGCGGAGGCGTCACGGAAGAAGGCATGAATGAATGTGAGGTCGTGGAGTTAGCCGACGGGTCTCTGCTCTTAAGCATGAGGGAGTACCGAGGTCCCAAGCAGCGGGCGTTCGCCGTGAGCAAAGACGGAGGACGTACCTGGTCCGCACCGCAGCTTTGTGAGCAGGTCTACTGCCCCGTCTGTCAGGCCAGTATACAACGATATTCATGGCAGCCGAACGTGATTCTGTACAGCGGTCCGGGCGGACCCGGCCGCGAGAACATGACGATCCGCCTGTCTTACGACGAGGGGAAGACCTGGCCCGCAGCCAAAGTGCTGGAGAAAGGCTCCAGTGCGTATTCGGACCTGGCGGTGTTGCCGGACGGCCGGATAGCCTGCCTTTACGAGGCGGACGGATACAAACGTATCGTGTTCGCCGCGTTCCCACTCCAATGGCTGACTAAATGAGGAGCTATATCCCATGAACGGGAAATCGCGTCACGTCACGTTTCTGCTGTTCGTAGCGGTATTGTCACTGTGCCTCTTTCAGATCAGCAACGCCCATGCAGAATTTCGCGCCGCCATCGCGGTGCGCGACGTGACTCCCGATCCGCTTCTGCCTGTCTCGGGCGGCGTAGGCCCGACGCACCCCGTCACCAAGAGTATTGGCAAATTGACGGTGCGCGCTCTGACTCTCGAAAATAACGGCATTCGCGTGACCATTTGCAGCACCGATTTCCTCGGATTCCCCGGCGTGCTATGTAACAAGGTACGCCAGCGAGTTCAGGGCACCTCAGCGGGGAACATTCTCATCGGCGCCACACATACCCACAGCGCACCGGATTGCTACGGCTTCCCCGACCGGAGCGGTAAAACCACTGCCGACATAAAATACCTGGACAGTGTGTGTGAAAAGTTGGCCGATGCGATCAACGAAACTATCAACGAACTCCAACCGTCGCTCGTCAAGATCGCCACCGGAAAAGCCCGAGGCAAAATCGCCTACAACTACTATGCCGAGCAATTGTACGATCCACGCTGTGACGTGATCCAGATTCTCGACGGCCAGCGCAAACCTATTGCCACGCTTGTCAATTACGCCTGTCACCCTGAGGTCATCGGGCCGGATCAGGGGATTCTCTGCCCGGACTTCGTCGGCCCGCTGTACGACCGTATTCGCGAACGAGCCGCTGGGACGGGTATCTTCATGAACGGCGCACAAGGCGGCATGGTGACAGCCGATTGTCGCGGGCCGGACGGCAAAGACATCCAAACATGGAACGAGTGCGTCCGCATTGGTTCCCTGCTCGCCGACGAGGCGCTTCGCATCGTAGCCGACGCCCCGGTCCAAGACAATCCCAAGCTATTTTGCGGGCACACAACGATCAAGCTGCCCGTCGAAAACGATATGTTGCGCGCCGTGGTGGAAATGTCACCATTAGGCTTCAAACTGGACGAGGATGGATGCGTAGCGACCCAGGTCAACGTCGTAAACCTCGGCGACGCCCAGATGCTCACCATCCCGGGCGAGGCCCTGCCCAACATAGGCTACTATCTCAAACGCAAGATGCACGGCGAGCACAACCTGCTCTTCGGCCTCACGAACGACGCCTTCGGCTACATGCTGACGAAAGTCGACTGGAACAGCTTCGACCGCTACGCTTACATCACCCGAACCAGCTTGGGCGAGATGACCGGCGAGATTTTCATTGCAGACGCGCTCAAATTCGTGAACGCCTGCCCGCGTCCCGCTGGCATTGCTGCTCGTTGACATTGGGATTCGCGAGGCACAATTACACTCGTCTACGAAAAGTGCCTTCAATACAAAAGAACAACGAAAGGGAGAATCATGCACGCCAAATCAAATCGCAGAACCTTTGTCAAGCAGAGCGCACTCATCGGTTCCGGGCTTGTACTGGCCGGTGGTGGCGCCTCGACGCATGGCCAAGCGCAAGCGCTTCAATCCGATGTCTTCGAGGTCATCAGGAAACGGCGTTCGGTGCGCAAGTTCAAACCGACTCCAGTGCCGAGCGATCACGTCATGAAGATCCTTGAAGCCGGTAGTCTTGCCCCGACGCCGAGAAACCGCCAGGCCTGGAAGTTTGTGGTCGTTACGGACAGGGCAAAGATCAATCACTTGAGGGACGAGTGCATTGCGGCAGTCGGAGAGCAATCCAAACAATACTTCACGGACTACATGTCCGCCCCGGTATACATCGTCATCCTCGCCGACGGCAAGACCCAGAATCCCGGAAACGACCTTCTTTCCGGCGCTCTGGCTGCGGGATATATGTTCCTCGCCGCCCGAGCACTTGGATACGGCACGGTCTTCTGTCGAAACTCTGTGCCAGAGCCAATCGCGCGCAAGGTCTTCAACATCCCAGACGATCTGCAATGGGTGTGCGTCACGCCGATAGGCGTTCCCGATGAATGGCCCGAGACGCCCCCCAAAAAGGACGTGAAGGAGCTGATTGTTCAAAACCAGTTCTAAAGAGTCGAAAAATGGGCCACGAAAATCTCGATGTATTCTGGGCACAGAACAAGTCGGCTATCGGCCGGGCCTTGCCCCAAGGCATAGATGCGCTGGCTCAGGTTTTACAGGCCAGTGCAAAAGCGTTCGGTTTCACTCAGCAAGTCCGGGACGCATCCATCCAGTGGTTGACACAAGATGGGAAGACGGCCCTGATGTTCTGCATCGTCCCCGATCCGCGCGATCCGGACCGTGTTCTCGATACATACGTACAAATCAAGAAATGTCAGCCCGGCTTGGCAGCCATCTTCGTTCACCAGTGGACGGACGGGGAGAATAACTGGGATGCCTTTGTGGTCACGCCTCACCGCGCTATGCAACACGCCGATCGAATCGAGGGATCGAACACGGTACAGGAACGGGGACCACAACTGCGTGAAGATATCTACACACTGTTTGCATGTGATCGCGAGTTCCCGCAGCCGGGATGCGCGGGGTGGGCTAAGCTGCTGGCCGGTCCCATTGAGGGCGTTCATAACCAGTTGAGCACACTCGCCAGCCAACATGACTGCAAACAAGTCATCAAGGACGAAACAGTTCAATGGATCAGCGCCGAGGGCGAACTGCAAGTAACGTTCTTCATTCTTCCTCCGCCAGCGGACATAGAAGCGGTGATTCAGATCTACGAGGAAATCCGTCTGAGCCGGTGTTGCGTCTCATTCGTGTTCGTCGAGTGCGAAAGGCCCGGACTGTACGACATTTTCCGACTGTCGGCGCGCAGCTATTTGGAGCATCACAATCAAGCCAAGGCCTGGGCTGGCGAGAAAACGAAGGCTACAGGCGTGACGGGTACTCCGTCAAAGCAGCTTGAGAATCTTCGCTGGGTCCCGCGCTGGGCCTCGCACGTGGGGTGTATCAAGGGGTGCTTGAACTACCTCGGCGTCGACGTATCGGATGCATGGCTCTTCGGGGCCACGGGCCATGCGTTTGTCCTCAACATTTCGCCCGGCCTGTGTCCCAGCGGTCCGACAGACTGGAACGTCAGCCGTTTTCTAAGCCTCGGTCGCAATATCGGCTATCTTGTCGAACGTGTGGACGAGTACTGCCCCAATCAGGATCGCGACCTGCGAGAAGCACAAGACCAAGCATGGGAGCACGTCACTAGCGCCATCGACAAAGGCACCCCATGCTATGGCTGGGAACTTGATATTCCGGAGTATTTCGTCATCTGCGGCTACGACGAAAC
>CAYZAH010000539.1:0-3811 GCA_964475805.1 uncultured Pirellulales bacterium
CCGGGGCGCTTCCCGATACGCTTTCGCAGCTTGTTCCGACGTATCTCGACGCGGTGCCGAAAGACCCGTTTGACGGCAACGACCTGAGATACGTCAAACGTGGAGCCGGATTCGTCGTCTACAGCATCGGCGAGGACCGAAGCGACGACGGCGGCGCAGAGCAAGTGCCGTCGAACAAGAGACCCAAAGGCCAGCCAGCCCCGAAATGGGACGTAACCTTCATCGTCGAGCGGTGAGGGAAAAAAACGCGGGACTTTCGACAGATTGCTTGAATAGTCGGTAGCATATATCGTCGGACGATAGTGTTATCCTCTCTTTTTGTCTGGAATCGCTCATTGGAACGGTTATGTTTGGATGAACGCATAATGAAACGTAAGTCGATGTCTCATTATTAAGAAAAGGAGGTCACGAGATATGAAGACGTTACTCATGTCGGCAATGTGTATTCTGCTATTCGGTTGTCAATCACTGACCCCGAAGGATCAGAGTCCGGAATCACGAACCGTTGTTGTTGAGGAAAAAAGTCCAAATAGGAACAACCGATCTCATACGGTAAGAGAGGAACACGCTACGAATCCGATGTTCATAGGCTTGGTGGAGAATGGGGCGTTCAGGATCGTACTGCCTGAGTCCTTTTCATCGGGTAGTTTTAGATTCACGGGCATCGCGATGCAGGAGGCGAGGCCGCCGGAGACGGATGAGCTTGACCTGAGCAAATACGAGGGAAGTGCTATAGCCATCCAAGGCCATGACGGCGGCAGTTGGATTTATTCTGCTCGCGTGGTCGAGATAGGTGGCCCAATAGTAACAGCGTTGTTGAGGCAGATCGGCGATCAGTAGATAGCGTTGAATACACAGCCCGGCAATGCTGTGAAAAACCGGTCCGACGAGCACTGTAAGGCATCCCATTCGGAAGGACACTTAGCTTGTGGCGGCACATTGATCGCCGAAGGGATACGTGCTGCCACTCTCAGTCCATATCAGTGTGGTGAAAGGGGTCTGGATATGTCAAGGTCATTCAAAGCGGTATTTACAGCATTGGTTGTGGTCGTGGGCTCGGCCGGGTTTCTGTTAGGGGGCGACCCGAATGATTCGAGACCGGTCAAGGGGCCTGCATCGAGCGCCGTTCGAGCACGCGAGAAGGCCCGGCAGAAGCAGGAGCGGCAACTGCACCAGTTGCTTTTGGAGCGTCAGGAGATTCTGGACAAGATGGCCGATCGCGCCTGGGAGTTTGTCGAAGAGGGGCGGGTGAGCATGGTGGAGTATACAAAGGCCAAAGCGACCGCACTGCGGGCTAGACTGGACCTTTGTGAGACGAGCGTCGAACGTGTAGACGTTCTCAAGCAGCTTGTCAAACTCTACACGGAAACGGAAGCATGGACGGAAAAGCGTGCCGCGAGCGGACGTGCCACATCGGTGGACGTGGACATGGCGAAGGCTGACCGCCTGAACGCACAGATCGAACTGGTCCAAGAAGAACTCAAAGAGTAGTGCTTTCGCCTTGGAGCGGAGCCGGTGACGCGCTTCGTTATTACTCCGGATGTAACCGAGTCTATCGCGATATGATCCGCCCTCCGTCCTTCGTTTTCTATCCCTCGCGGCTAAAGTTTCGGGGAATTGGGCAAATAATCAGTAACACTTTGTGCTCGGTTGCGTCTATAATCTTGTGTACGCAATGCGAAGTGAAGCCGATTGACGTATTCCCAGTGGGAACGTAGAAATATAGGCGGACAGAGAGGACTTTGCGCATGGTCGAGCCGTTCGAGAAGAGCATCCGCAACGTGTGGGTCAGATGCAGTATCAACCTGTTTTTGAAGCACGCGGGACGAGTTTTGGTGGTCGCGGGGGGGGTGGCTATCCTGGCCGTGCTTGCTCAACGGCTCCTGGCCCTGAACCTTATCCATTCTAACACCGTACTGAGCTTCTGGTGCGCAGCGGTGGCCGTGATTCTCCTCCTTTGGCTTCTCAAACAACCCAGCCGGATGCAAGTTTCGATCTTACTCGATGACCGGCTCGGACTGCACGAGCGTTTCAGCACGACGTTAGCCTTGGCGAAATCAGAGGATCCTTTCGCCGATGCGGCCCGCGGCGAATCCCGCCGAATCGCCTGTCACGTCAATCTCAAAGGTCATTTCCCCATTCGACCGTCAAAATGCTGGGTTTACACCATCAGCACGTGGTTGGTGGCCGTGGCGTTGATTCTGGCGTTGCCGCAGAAGGACTTGTTGGGTCTTCTGAGCAAGAATCGGAAGCAGCAAGAACAAACCCGGCAGGTGGAGAAGGCAAAAGTGGACGTCAAGCAGGCCACGGAGCCGGTCAAGGCGGCGGTCAAGCAGTTGGCGAATCCGGAGTTGGCCGAGGCGATGGGCGGATTAGAGCAGGCGTCGAAGGACGTCAAGCCGCAAGACATCAAACGCGAGGCCATCCGCAAGTTGAGTGACCTGTCGGAGAAGATCAAGAACATGCAGTCGAGTGTGCAAATGGAAGCTGCGAAGATGCTAAAGCAAACGTTCAAGCAGTTGCGAGGCTCTTCCGATCTTCTCTCGCAAAAGCTCCGCCTGGCGCTGGCCAAAGGGGATTTCGCGCAGGCGTCCGAATTGCTCAAGCAATTGCAGAGGGACATGGCGCAAGGCAACATGAACGAGCAGCAGCAAAAGGCGCTGGCCGGGCAATTGCAGGAATTGGGCAAGCAGCTCCAGGAATTGGCTCAGAAGAACACGGAGTTCGAGAAAGAGCTGGAAAAGCTCGGTCTGGACAAGAGCCTGGCTGGGCTGAACCAGGACCAATTGCGGGAAGCCTTGCAGAAACAGGGTCTTAGCTCCGAGCAGATCCAGCAATTGATGCAGAAAGCGGCGGCATCACAAATGGCTTTGTCCCAATGTGAGACGCTCGGCAGTGCGATGGGGGCCTGCGGCGGCGCAGCGGGCGGGACGTTGCCGGACGGCTTGGCCTCCGTTGCCGACCAGTTAGATGGGTTCGAGTCCCTCAACCAGCAACTCATGCTGATGGAGTTCAGCCTTGCCGAGATCAACAACGCTATCGCCGGCCTCGGAAATGGGATGCAAGGGCTGGGATTGCAGGGGATGTACACGTACGGTGAAGGTGGAGGATACGGCGAGGGCATCGGTACGAGTCCGGGCGATCACTTTCTCGCCGATCCGCTGGAACAGAGTGCGACACAGAAGACCCGCGCCCCGAGCAAGGTAGGCGAGGGGCCCGTGATTGCCAGTTGGTATTTCCAAGGCTCACAGGTCAAGGGCGAGGCCCAGCGTGACTTCACCGAGGTGATTCAAGCGGCCCGGGACAGTGCGGCCGAAGCGATTAGCGAGAATCAAATCCCACGCCGGTACGAAGACGCGATCAAAAACTACTTCGGCCGGCTCGAACAACCCGAAAGGGAATGATCGACAGGAATGGATGATACTTACGGCTTCTATTTTGGCCAGCCCTGGTGGCTCTTAGGACTGGTCCTGCTGGCACCAGTTATCTGGCTCGGATTGCGAAGCCTTTCGGCGCTGGGGCCGGTGCGGAGAATGCTGGCGATTGTTCTGCGTTGTCTGCTGGTTGTCATCTTGGTGGCCTTGCTCGCACGCTCGATCCTTACGCGGGAAAAACGCAGTCTTACCGTCATTACCGTGTTGGATCGTAGTCAGTCGATTCCGACAAATCTCCAACAGGCGAGCCTCGATTACTTAACCAAAGCGCTCCAGAAGAAGAACCCCCGCGATCAGTTAGCTGTCGTTGACGTTGCTGAGGCGGCGAATATCTCCAAATTGCCAACACGGGATGGCGCGATTCACCAGAGAAACAC
>CAYZAH010000540.1:0-3810 GCA_964475805.1 uncultured Pirellulales bacterium
TCGACGGACATTTCTTTGCAGGAAAGAACATAACAAACAGCGGGCTGGCGCGTTATGCTTAATAGCGTTGCCCATTGAGTTTTGTATTGCCGATAACGGTTTTTCAGGAAGGATTTTACCGTGAAAAAATCTCGCATCATCATTATCGTGATTCTTGTGATACTCGTGGCCGTCGTCGGGATGGGGATGATGGTCAAAAAGCGAATGGGCGGATCCCACCATCCCACGACCGTTCGCGTAGAGCATCCGAAGCAGGGCGAGTTGGTTGAGTTTGTCAGCGCTCCCGGTGAAATCGAACCAAAAACAAACGTGGAAATCAGCGCCAAGGTTTCAGCGCGAATCGTCGCCCTGCCTTATGACGAAGGCGACACTGTAACTTGCGGCGATCCGAACGCGAACCCCCCAATTCCGCCGTCGGTGCTGGTACGTTTGGACTCAAAGGATTTGGAGACGCGCCTGACTTCGGCCGAGGCCGGTCGGGCCGCCCAGGTGGCTCAGGCTGAGGTCGAAAAAGCGCGGATTGCCAGCCAGCGAGCCAGTATCACGGGCACGGAAGCCTCATTGAAGCAGGCGGAGCGAGATCTGGACCGCAAACGCGAGCTGCTCGCATCGAAAGACATTGCCCAAGCCACGTTCGACCAGGTTTCAGCTCAGCGTGATGAGCTCAAGGCCCAGCTCGAAGCGGCTAAGCAGACCCTGTTGTCGGCCCAGTTGAATCTCGAAGTGTTGAAGCACAATCTCGAAGCGGCGGACGCGGGCATTGAGCAGGCCCGTGAGGCAATCAGCAATACGGTTATCACCTCCCCCATCAACGGGACGATCACCCGGCTCGACGCCGAAGTGGGCGAGATGGTTATCATGGGTACCATGAACAATCCGGGGACCGTCATTATGGAGGTGGCGGATTTGTCCACCATGTTGCTCGTCGCCCAGGTCGATGAGGCCGACGTGGGCAAGCTGGCGCTCGGCCAGAAGGCGACGGTTTACGTCCAGGCCTTTCCCGATGAGGAATTCGAGGGAACCGTGGACTCGATCGCTTTGAAGCACCGATTGTCTTCGTCGGGTACGAAGTATTTTCGGACCGAGATACTCCTTCACGGAGACGTTAAGAAACTGTATTCGGGCCTGACCGCCCACGTGGACATCGAGACCATCAAACACGAGAATGTGCTCTACGTGCCGAGTCCGGCCGTGTTGGGCCGGCCCGTTGATGATCTGCCTCTGGAGATTCGAGAGAATTCCGCCGAGGTGGATAAGAATAAGACGTATGCTACCGTGGTTTATCGCTATGTTGACGGCAAAGCCGTCATCACGCCCGTCAAGATTGGTCAGAGCAATCTGACCCACACCATCATCGAGTCGGGTATCACGGAAGAGGATAAAATCGTCGTCGGGCCTTACAAAGTGCTCGAAAGCATAAGAAATGATCAGATGGTCCAGGATGAGCGCGAAGCAAAAGAAAAACAACAAAGCGAAGACTCCAAGGCTGACCACGCCGCCCCAGGCGACGCCAACGATCCCAACGATGTCAACGACAGTAACCCGAACTAACGAACCGGCTACGCAACCGCCCGCGGGTAAACCCGTTATTCGACTCGATGACGTCAAGCGTGTCTACAAGGTCGGTGTGGAACGTATACATGCTCTGGACGGGATCAGCCTGGATTTGCACGAGAACGAATACGTCGCCGTGATGGGGGCTTCCGGGTCGGGCAAGAGCACGCTTATGAACGTTCTCGGCTGCCTGGACAGGGCCACATCCGGCTATTACGAGCTGGACGGGCAGGACACGACGCGGATGGGCGACGCGGCGCTGGCTCGCGTGCGCAACGAACGCATCGGCTTCGTCTTTCAATCTTTCGAGCTAATGGGCCGGCTCAATGCCATGAAAAATGTCGAGATGCCCTTGATCTATTCGAGAGACGGGTGGTGGTCGCGCCGCAAACGGGCCAAGAACGTGCTCAAGCGGGTCGGGCTGGAAGAACGAATGAAACACCGTCCGAACCAGCTCTCCGGCGGCGAGAAGCAACGCGTCGCCATTGCCCGCGCGCTCATTTGCCAGCCGAGTATCCTCTTAGCCGATGAGCCGACCGGCAACCTCGATACCAAAACAAGCGAAGACATCCTGGAATTGTTCGACCAGCTTCACCGCGAAGGACAGACTATCATTCTGGTGACACATGAAGAGAGTGTGGCTCGTCACGCCAAGCGGATCATTCGCATGAGAGACGGTCGGATTTACAGCGATTTGCCGACGGAGCAAGACCCCGCCCATAAGAGTGCGGCCCGGGAGGATGGACAAGGAGATTTGTCATGAAAGCTCTTTTACGGGTGCCTTTGGTTTTCTTTCGGCTCTTCTATCAGAGTGTGTACCTGGCCCTGGGCCAAATCTGGGCCAACAAGACCCGCTCGGTGTTGACCACCATCGGCATCGTGATCGGCGTGGCGTCCGTGACCGCCGTGATTGCGGCCTTGAGCGGCCTGAAGGCCAAGATTCTTACCCAGGTGGAGACCCTGGGGAGCAATACGATATTCATTCAGCCCAAACGTCCCGATCGCGGACCTCAGCAACATGCCAACTACTGGACGCTTCGTTTTTTGCCCGAGCAGTTTGACGGCATGCTCGAACACTGCCCTTCCGTGAAGCGATTCGGCCGTCAGACGTGGCTCGGAGGCTATACGGCCAGTCACCGTGACAAGTCGGTCGAAAACGTCCGGGTCATTGGCATCGAGCCTCCCTGTCATCAGATTGAGAGCCGTCCGGTGACGATTGGAAGGCCGCTGTCCGTCATTGATGAAATGCAGGCCCGGCAGGTTTGCCTCATCGACCCCAAGCTGCGCAATGACCTTCGGCTTGATCGAGATTGTGTCGGTCAGTCTATTCTCATCGGTCACAATACGTTTTACGTCGTCGGCGTGGTGGAACCGCGCCCGGAAGGGCTGTTCGGCGGAGGCCAGCAGGAAACCTCCGAGATCTTTATTCCTTTCAAGACCGCGTTCAAACTGAAGCAGTATCTCTGGATTGGGGTCCTGGCCGAGAGTAAATCGGCTGAGGTCTCGGAGGAGGCGCGGGCGGAGATTACTTTTTTCCTGCGCCGGACGCGCCATATCAAGCCGGGCAACCCTGACAATTTCGAGGTGCAATCTCTCAAGAACATTCTGGATATCTTCAACAAAATCGCGGTTATCGTTACGGCGGTGGCCGGCGGTATCGTGGGAATCTCCCTTCTGGTCGGCGGCGTCGGGATCATGAACATCATGCTCGTCTCGGTGTCGGAGCGCACCCGTGAGATCGGATTGCGCAAAGCCGTCGGGGCGAAAAAGACCGCGATTCTGACGCAATTTCTGATCGAATCGGTGGTCTTGTGCTTCGTCGGCGGGCTCGTCGGCGTCGGATTAGGCCAGCTCTTGACAATGGCCATCGCCAACATTCCGAAGGTCGAGCTGGATATGGCCTATATTCCCTGGTGGGCGATCGCGATCTCGTTCGGCTTCGCCGGTTCGGTCGGTATCTTCTTTGGAATGTTCCCCGCTATCAAAGCCGCCAGACTCGATCCTATTGAGGCCCTTCGACATGAATAGACGGACGACACATGACAAACGACTGAGGACAGAAGACGGGAGATTTTCGATTGCCGATTGCCGATTGCCGATTTTTCTGCCGATGCGCTTCAAATCCAAAATCAGCACACCGCTCCTCATTTTTGTGGGTGTCTTTCTTCTGTCGTCCGTCCTCTGCCTTGTGGGCGGGTGTGACCAATCTGGTAAGAAATATCCCTATTCGGTTCAGATTCCGCCTGAGAAGACGCA
>CAYZAH010000541.1:0-3810 GCA_964475805.1 uncultured Pirellulales bacterium
AAGGCAAGCCTCTGGCTGCATGAAAAATCTACCCACAATCATGACATGCACCCGTGCTAAAACAACAGGGCTGTTTTCCTGGCGACATTGTATTCTTTAATATCTTCGATTTGTACCGATTCTGCTCGCTGCCTTTGGGGCTTTTTCTGGCTTGTTCCAGCCTTGGTATCGGTCACGTAATCAATAATCCGTTCGCTTGTCCAAATCCAGTATTACTTCACCCAAGTCGATTTCACAGGAAAGTACCTGTTCTTTTTGAAGCTCAGATTCTACTAACACTGCGCCCGACGGGGAAACGAGGTAGGAAGCCAATTGCTGTGGGGATGCCGCGTTGTTAACGCTGCATACGAAGACTGAATTCTCAAGCGCCCGCGTAATATACAAGTGCTTCCAGATTTGGTCGTGCGGCTGTATGGCATTGTTGACATGAACCAGAAGCCGCGCACCGGCTCCTTTCAATCGTGCCCATGGTTCCGAATACATGATTTCGCGGCATATCTGAACTCCAACGGGAACACCGGCGACCAAGTATGGAGCAAGAACGTCTCCTGCATCAAAATGCTTTCGCTCCAGCGGATGCAATTTGATTTTATGATAATGATACGACTCGCCGGAAGCGCCCTCAACGATGGCTGTATTGTACCAGGCGCCATTCTCGAAGGTAGCACTACCATATATGCACGTGCATTGTACGTGCCGGATTGCCTGGTGAATTTCTTTTATCGCAACGTTCACAGCTTCAGGGTCAGTGTCCTGCAAATATCTCTTGTCTCCGGGGAAATAGCCGGTCAGGGCGCACTCAGGGAACACGATCCAATCGCCAGGTCCGATTGAATCTATAGCAGAGAGTATTTTCTTCTTGTTCTGAGAAATATTGCGCTCTACGCATAGTTGAGCAAGTGTTATTTTCATCGGTTGCTCTTTCATTGTTGTGTTGCGATGGTTCGTTCCCATGATGCCAAATATGGTACGAAATCAGCAACATAAATGAGTATGTATTTTGATTAAAACTGAGATTTCCCGTTTAGACACTGAAAACACGATTTTCTCTGAAGGACATCAATATTATAGTAATGTACTCTGCTGCTTGGTCAAGATAGTTCTTCGTGTCTTCACAATACTGCATTTCTGCCAGTTTGTACTGAGCACTCTTCGATCTTATTGTGGTTATTTGCGGCCAAGAGTCTTCATATACTTCATGGATTTCTTAAGTCCCTTCCTGGATACCATTTCCTTTCGTCCATTCTAAGGGGGAGATAGGTAGGAGTCACCCCGAGTGTGATACGTCCGCTCCCCTCGCTCTTTATAATGGGCCAAGGCGCTCTCACGGCTATCAATATCCTTCTGTATACAACAATGTTGTATTTCGAATCAGAATCTCGTCACCACCGTTCAGTGCTGGCTGTTAGTGATTGTATGCTTAATGACGAAAACTCTATGTCTGCTCTGCATATCATCTGCATAATATGTGCTTGTAGCTTCATCGAATCATATTCGCAGGTGCCTTCGCGAAACTAATGCATCTGACACCTGCACCGAAAGGGCCTCATTCCGGCCAATCACACTAAGTCCGCTGACCGAGAGGCTAATATTCTCCTTTGTGTTTGCCTGACGTAACAATGATGGATCCCATGCTCGAAGCCCCTATGGCTAATTACTTGGTACCTATCCCGACGATTCACTCTGTTATGATATAGTTAGTGTACAAAGTAGTCAAGGTCTGCTGGTCTCTGAGGCGGAACCGATCATTGTTGGGTTGGCGAGTCAGCTTGCGGCAGTCTTGTTCACTACACTCTGGCTTCTTCAGGCTTGCTCCAGGCTTCGTAGAGTGACACAAGCTGTTGCCTCGGATCAAAGGGTAATGCGTGGCCGGTCCCGCCGAAGATATGGTTTGCTATGGGCTCGCACATAGGTAATGTCAAGGTGAGTTGTACACCTGAGTTGTTTGTCGACGAGTAGTCCCGTTTCATGCCCATACGCCTCTTCGTTGACCTGGTCGCATAGCGGTTCTGCCGCTCGGCACATTTCACCGTGGTAGTAGTGCACCGCA
This sequence comes from uncultured Pirellulales bacterium, assembly GCA_964475805.1. Lineage (GTDB taxonomy): Bacteria > Planctomycetota > Phycisphaerae > Sedimentisphaerales > Anaerobacaceae > JAFGTG01. The sequence goes on from CAYZAH010000541.1 coordinate 2,051, forward strand.
AGAGCATGAGAAAACAGGTTCTTTTCAACACGAATGCCTGACTGTTTTGGTGTCTTTGCGTGGCACGGCATGTTGAAAGTGCCAGGATTTTGGTTGCAACTGAAATGAAATCTGTGTATCATTGGATTTCTAGCATGCAGGAGTGTCTCGGGGAAAGTGGCAGTGCGTGAAGGAGCACTTGTTATGAGGTCAAATGGGAATCGCAGCTGAAGGAGGTTTCAAAATGAAAGTAGTAGATTCAAAATTAGCATTCATCGTGATGGCACTGCTTTGTGTTGCTTGTGCCACGGCTTCTTCCGAAGACGGCCTGGTCTTGCATATGCGATTTGACCAAGGTACGATCAACAACGGCGTTGCAACAGATGTGTCCGGTCAAGGTAATGATGGTCTCGTAACCGGCGATCCACAGGTCGTGGAAGGCGTACTCGGGGATGCCTTAGTGTTCGACGGCATAGACGATTTCATAGAGGTGTCTCTGCAGCCGTCCATCACTTTCGAGCAGGGTGATTCCTTCAGTGTCATGGCTTGGATAAAAACAAGTGTCCATCCGAGTTTGAATGACGGCATTGTAGGAAACTACCGTACAACCACGGATCAATGCTGGACTGTGCTCGCTAATGATGTTGCCGGAGGGGTGACCCTGTTTTTGCGCGATGTGGGCCGGGCTCATACGTCGCGCCTTGACTCACCCGATCCAATCAACACAGATACGTGGATACACGTTGCCGGGGTTCGTGATCAGCAGACAAAAGAGGCCTATTTGTATGTAGACGGAGAAGTTGTCGTTTCAATGCCCGATGAAACTGAGAACATCAACAGCGGCCAATCAATCTGGATCGGTGACCATCTTAATCGCTATTACGATGGATTAATGGACGACGTGCGACTCTACAACTACGCGCTGGGCAAGACCGAGGTTCTGGCGGCTATGGAAGGGAGCGAGGGTTATCCGTACGCCCTCGGTCCCGATCCGAAGGATGGAACGCTCATCAAGAGCACGTGGGTCACGCTGAGCTGGTCGCCGGGCGACTCCGCCGTCTCGCACGACGTCTATTTGGGCGAGGACTACGACGAAGTGAGTGAGGCCACCAAGAACTCGGAGGCGTTTCGAGGCAACCAGACCGATACGTTTTACGTTGCCGGCTTCCCGGGATACGCTTATCCGGACGGCCTTGCGCCGGGAACGACGTACTATTGGCGTATCGACGAGGTCAACGAAGCGGACCCGAATAGTCCGTGGAAGGGCGATATCTGGAGCTTCTCGATTCCGCCGAAAACAGCCTACAACCCCATTCCGGCCGACGGCGCCCAGTTCGTCGAGCCAAACGATCTCGTGCTGAAATGGACGCCGGGCTTCGGAGCCAAGCTGCATACTGTCTATTTCGGCGACAGTTTTGACAACGTGAGGGACGCCTCGGGAGGCGCTCCGGCAGGTGTCACCACCTATAAACCCGGGCCACTCGAACGGGAAAAGGTATACTACTGGCGCGTCGATGAATTCGATGCCGCTGCGACCTACACAGGAGACGTCTGGAGCTTCACCACGCCCGGTGCGGTCGGCAATCCGCAGCCGGCGTACGATGCTGAAGACGTCGGAATGAATGCGACTTTGAGTTGGACTCCCGCCGACAGCGCCGCCTCGCATCAGCTCTACTTCGGAGCCGACATGGACGCGGTGCGCAACGCCGATACGAGTGCGCCCGAGTACGTAGGCCCCAAGGCTCTGGGCGCCGAAACTCATGACCCCGGCCTGCTGGACG
>CAYZAH010000542.1:0-3804 GCA_964475805.1 uncultured Pirellulales bacterium
CCGATGTTCCGCAGTCTGTCCACGACGGCCATCATATCGCCGAGCCGGCAGTTGCGCAGCCGCAGCTCGCTCTCGGTGATCGCGGCGGCCACCATGAACGTCCCCGCCTCGATTCTATCCGGAACGACTCGAAAGCGAGTCGGCTCCAATTGCTTGACTCCGTCGATCGTCAATCGAGGCGAGCCGATGCCTGTGATCTTCGCGCCCATCTTGTTGAGACAGTTCGCCAGGTCGGTAATCTCCGGCTCACACGCGGCCGACTCGATCACCGTCCGGCCCTTCGCCAGTGTCGCCGCCATCAGCACGTTGGCCGTCCCCAAGACGGTCGAGCCGAACGGCCCGCCCATGAAGATCTCCCGGCCTGTCAGACCGTCGGGGGCTTCGGCGATGATGTAGCCGTTCTTGAGATGGATTCGCGCGCCGAGCGCCGTGAGGCCCTTGACGTGAAGATCGACCGGCCTGTCACCGATCGCGCAGCCGCCCGGCATCGAGACTTCCGCTCTGCCGCAGCGAGCGAGCAGCGGACCGAGGATGCAGATACTCGCGCGCATCTTGCGCACGATGTCATACTCACCTATCGGGTTATCGACAACCGTCGCATCGATGCACAGGTCACCGTCTTCTTCCCGGCTGAGCTTACAGCCTAACTCGCTGAGCAACTGTTCACAAACTGCAATATCCGAAAGGTCGGGGACCCCCTGGAGAACCGACTTGCCGGCGGCCAACATCGCGGCCGCCATGATCGGCAACGACGCGTTCTTCGAGCTGTTGATCCGGACGCTGCCGGAAAGCTTCACCGGTCCTTCGATGCGAAATATGTCCATGTCCGTTTTCCTTTGACAACCAGCGCCGGGTAAGCGACAATCGAACAATTCTACCTGCTCGGAAGTAAAGAATCAATGAAATTCACCGATGTGTTCACGGTAGACCGCGTCATCTGTGCGGTCGGCTTGTTATTGTTGGCTCGCTGGCTTCTGACGACGTCCCTGGGTCGCAAAGCGCTGGCCGATTCGCCGGCCCGTCGAAATTTCATGCCTCTCTATGCTCCCTTTTTCCCGCTGCTGATCTGGTTCGGGCCTGTACCATTGGCGTCCGCGCTCGCCCACCAATTGATGCCCGATCTACAACCCTGGCAGGGCATCTTCCTGGACAATTGCATCTTTTGTCTCGGCGCGCTGGTCACGGGGGCGGTGATTATCGGTCTGGCGAGAAGCTATTTTGAGCAGCGGCTTAAGGGGTTCGGCCTGGACCCAAGAACAATCGTCCGGGATTTCGGCGCCGCAGCCGTGAATCTGATCGCCATCTGGCCTATGGTCATGGCGGCGATGGTTCTGACTATCGTCGTCGTGGAGCTTGTTTCACAGAAGCAATACCACATGGCGCGGCATCAGGATCTCAATCTCATCATCGAGTACCCGCAATGGCCCTTGCGAATCCTGATCGCCTTCGTGGCAATAGTCGTCGCGCCCGTGATGGAGGAGATGATCTTTCGCGGCCTCGTCCAGACAGCCGCACGCACCTTCCTCGAAACGTGGCTCGTGCCGCGGGCGCCCTACCCGCGAATCGAGAGTGAAACGCCCTCGATACAAGGCACAACTGACGAGCCACAAATCACGAGTCCCGAGCCACGAGTCCCGAGCCACGAGCCACGAGCCCCGGCCCGCACGGGCCACATCTGGCTGGCAATTCTCATCAGCTCCGGGTTCTTCGCCCTGATGCACGCCAATCCGGGCCACTGGCCCTCGTTGTTCGTGTTAGGCACGTGTATGGGGTACGCATACGAGAAGAGCGGTTCGCTGATTCGATCCATGTTTATCCATGCGTTCTTTAACGCAGCGACTGTAGCAGCTACCCTGAGCCAATGACTTTCTGACCATCATGAATACGGAGACCGTAATGCACCACAGAGCACTCTCTCGCCACGTAGCGACACCGACTTTTACGCTCATTGCCGCTGCAATGTCACTGTCCTGCCTCGCTATCACACCGACAGCCCGGGCGGAACAGGTTCTCAAGTCGCCCGACGGAAACGTCGTCATCACCTTCGACGTCAGAGACTTCGGGAATCAGCGAGGGTGTTTGACCTATAGTGTCAACTACGACGGCCGACCGGTTGTCACCGGCTCACGATTGGGGCTTGCGCTCAAGGATGCCCCGCCACTGGAATCCGGCTTCGAGATCGTCAGGACTTCCACAAGCAGCTACGATAGCACGTATTCGCCCGTCTACGCGGAACGCAAGACCATCCCGGATCACTACAACGAACTTATCGTGCAGCTAAGAGAAAGCAACGCGCTCCACAGACAGCTTCAACTGACGTTCCGCGCGTACAACGAAGGAGCCGCATTTTGCTACACGTTGCCGGAGCAGGACGCTCTGAAGAATGTCGTCATCTCAGCGGAAAGAACGCAATTTCATTTCACCGCCGACCACGTGGCTTACGCTACTTATTCCGCTCAGGGCGAGTATAGCAAGGTGCCCCTCAGCAAGATAAAGAACAACTGTGAGCGGCCTCTGACGATCCAGATCGATGACGGAGTGTTCGCCTCGGTGGCGGAGGCCCGCCTGGTCGATTATGCCCGAATGCGCCTTTCGCCGGATAAGGATCGCCCCTTTACGCTCGTTAGCTCGTTAGGGAGCGAAGTGAAGGCGACTCTTCCTATGACGACGCCGTGGCGCGTTCTCATGCTTGGTCACACGCCCGGGGATTTACTCGAGCACGACTATCTGATCCTGAACCTCAACGATCCTTGCGCCATTAAGGACACGTCCTGGATCAAGCCGGGCAAGGTCATCCGCGAAGTGACCCTCACCACCGCCGGCGGCAAAGCGTGCGTCGATTTCGCCGTCAAGCACAACCTTCAATACGTCGAATTCGACGCGGGCTGGTATGGCGGCGAATACAGTGACGAGTCCGATGCCAGAACCATCTCCGTCGATCCGAAGCGCTCGAAGGGACCGCTCGATTTGCATTGGGTTATTGACTACGCCAACCAGCACGGCATCGGAATCCTGCTCTACGTGAATCGTCGGGCGCTGGAGCGCCAGCTCGACGAGATTCTGCCCCTCTACGAAAAATGGGGCGTTAAGGGCGTCAAGTACGGCTTCGTACAGGTCGGCTCGCAACATTGGACGGCGTGGCTCCACGAGGCCGTTCGTAAGGCCGCCCGGTACCACCTGATGGTCGATATCCACGACGAGTACCGCCCGACGGGATATAGCCGAACGTATCCGAACCTGATGACCCAGGAAGGCATCCGAGGCGACGAAACCAAACCTTCGAACAGCCTGACCTTGACGATTCTATTTACCCGGATGCTGGCCGGTGCGGGGGACAACACAATTTGCTACTATGACCAGCGCGTCGATGAGAATGCAAGCCACGCCTATCAACTGGCCAAGAGCGTTTGTCTCTACAGTCCCTGGCAGTTTCTTTATTGGTACGACCGGCCGGAGACTGCTCCGCGAAAAGCGGGCGGCGCGGGCGGAAGCAATAACGTCATCGGCGATGAGCCGGAACTGGAGTTCTTCGACCACGTCCCCACCACGTGGGACGAGACGAAGGTTCTGCGTGGACGAATCGGGGAATACGCCGTCCTTGCCCGCCGCTCCGGCCAGGACTGGTTCATCGGCTGCATGAACGCCGACGACCCGCATATGTTCGAGATTCCGCTGAGTTTCCTGGAGGGCGGCCGGAAGTATCTGGCTCACGTCTACACCGACGATCCCACCGTACCCACGCGGACTCACGTCAAGATTAACCGCTACGTGCTGGATTCGTCGTCGATTCTAAAAATAGACCTG
>CAYZAH010000543.1:0-3789 GCA_964475805.1 uncultured Pirellulales bacterium
CCTATCTCGACATCCTCCAGAACTAGCAATCTGTTAGAATAATTGCCTAATGAAGGCTTCACACGACACTGACCAGTACCGATATACTCACAAGTACCAGGGCCTGGAAAAGGTGAGGCAGGGCTTTGTTCGAGCATATCGTTATCGAAATTCAGATTTACATATGGGTGGGCAGACGCGACTTCGGCACGTGATGAGAGTGATTCCGATCGTCGCGCTTCCGCGGCCCTGATCGCTTCGTTGTTTGCAGGCCCGAGTAGTGTGGCGATCTTTTGTTCGAGGCCCGCCCCACGCAGATTCTTGGCCACTATGTTCAAATTACTGTCCAACAAGTAAGTCCGTGGAATGGTATGCACACGGTATTGAACTGCTACGGCATTCTTCCATCCGAGCCCATCAAAGACGTGGGGATAGTCGAGGCCATTTTCTTGCACCACCTGCTGAGCGGTATCGCGTCTGCTGTCCAGACTAACTCCCAGGATGCGCAGCCCACGATCCTTATACTCCGCGTGAAGCCGCCGAAGATAGGGGAATTCTCTCCAACAAGGACCACACCAGGAAGCCCAGAAATCCAATAACACGTATTTTGCTGATCCTGCTTCCTTGCTCAACTCGATAGAGTTACCCTCCAAGTCCTTGCCGGAAAACGCTGGTGCTGGGTGGCCCGGTTCCAAATACGTTAGTATTTCCACCTCAGCCATTGAGGATTTCAGCACCATCGTGGAACCGTCGGCGGACATCGTGTCGACGCTCCAAATCTTGCCATGAATATTGAATGGCTGGTTCAGTTCATATCGCTCGGCCGAATCGCTGCGGCCAACGAGTTTGCCGTCCTGATTCAAATCGATCAGAAGCGTACCGTTGTCTAGGTCATCAAACCGGCCATCAGCATTTTCGTCGACCACGGCTATCTTATACGTCTTACCGCCGGATACTATCTCTCCCTGTTGTGCTGAGTCACGATAGTAAAGCACGACGTCTCGCAAACGGGTTTTAAAGCGATAGAAAGTGAAGGTATAGGGCATTTGTCCTGTCGTATAATCAACGTCGATTTTGACGTTCGACAGCCTCAGACTGGAGGAGGTGGATGCAGACCACGCCCCCTCTCCATCGTTGGTCAGATCTTCGTCGTTATTACGATCGATGTAAATGCGCTCGGGATCACCTTCAGGCTCATCCACAACAATGGTTACGAAACGGTCCTCCCCATCACCCAGCTGCATAGTGCCATACAGAGGTTTCTCAGCGCCATATTTCGGCTCTTTGTGCAATTCCTCACTTGGCTGATCGGACAGTGTAATGCGAATGGGGCGGTAGTAATTAACCATCGTTTTCATGATGTCATGTACTGGCGTCAGGTGACAACTGTGAGAGTCGTTCCCATCACCTGGCAATGCATCGCCCTGTCCAGGACCCGTGTCGGTCGACTGGCCCGCGTTCAGTTTCATTGTTGAACGAGATACCATGGCTTTGGCGGTGTCAATGGTGGAGATTCCGGACTTGACCGGCTTTTGTTTGGGGAGTTCCACTCGCGCAGGCGTTGCCAGTTGGCCAAAACTCGGCTCGAATAGGTCCGCTGAAATACCGTAAAGCCTGGTGGCTTCAGAATAGGATGGTAAAGCTCTGTCCTCGGACATCTTATTCAGATCATACGAAGCGACTTCACTGTCTGTTTTTACCATAAGGGTCTTTGTCTCTTGGTCTACAAAGATCTGTCTCTTGGTCAAAGTAGGTGGCAGTAACTCAACTATCGCATCCAGGCTGGGTAGCACCACGAGCAATACACGGTTCTTCGCATCCAGCATTGCGGCCACTCCCAAATCCGGAACGATAGAAATACTCCCTGGAGGATCCTTTAGACGCAGGGTTGTACGAGTGCCGTCGGGCAACTGGTAGACCTCGACAGCTCCCGCCATTCCATTTCCCGTTTTGCAGAGGCGCACGAAGTGAGCATCACCAGGAAGAAACGCGAAGTCTATTGGTGAGCGGTAGCGGTCCGTGACCAACAGGTTCACCTGCCTCTTATTGCGGTCGTACACAAAAGTCCTGCCGTCGTATGCTCCGTACGCTTCCAGATCGCCAGAGACACTCTTTAACGCGAGTACAATTCTCCCGCTCGATCGGAGCAATGCTCTCTCAGTGGTTTCCGACATTGCAGTGCGTATGGCCTCTGGAATAGCGGAATCGTCGGGGCACGTGGCATGTGGTGTCTCTGCATTAAGGTTAGTCTCAGGGGGTCGGCAAGCCGATAGATCGATTGCTTTCCCATCGGCGAACAGAAGGTAGCGGCTGGGACAATAAGCAGCATCATGTCCAACGTTAAAGACCTGAATGGGTTTTCCGGAAGCGCAATCAATAATACCGGATTCACCCTTCGGGGAGGCATATGCAATATAGCGACCATCCCCAAGGAAACGCACTAGCACGATATTGTGTGAGGCCGCTTGGTATTCGGCGATCTTTTCTTGTGTCTCGGAGTTGAAGACCTCGATGCGACCGCCCAAACCTACGGCCAACAAGTCTTTGCTTGGGAGATAGTCGACGTCCCAGCCCGTCCGCGGAGCAAGTGCCTTGGTGATTCTCATTGTCGAGGGATCAACTAGTGCGGTGCGTGCCCCCGGGCAGGCCAGAAGGGAGCCATCAGCCAAGAACCGGATGGGGCCAATCCCCATCGAAACACCCGCGACGGTTCTCATAACAGACAGGTCCGTCGTACTAAAAAAGTAGATCGCTTTTTCATCACTATATCGGTAGTATGCCACAATCGAACTCTCATCTAATGAGAAGCTCATCTCTATATCTGTTAGACCAAGCGGCTTTTCCTTCCTGAAAGTGAATTGTCCAACTTTTGCCTCGCGTTTCATGTCCCACAATGCAAGATTTCCTAAGTTGTCACATATGGCCACAAACCGTCCCTTGGGAGACACCTCGATTCTAAGAACAAATAACCGAGGTCGCCCGACAGATTTGAGTTCGCCCGTTTCCAAGTCCAATTTCAAAATACTATCTCTTGTTGAGTATGCTACAAATCGTCCGTCCATCGAAAAGGCCACAGGCCCGCCGCGATAACCTGAGACTGCGCTGTGTAAAAAGGGAAAGTCCCTGTACATCATGTCTAAGGCCTTGAGGCGAAAAAGTGAAATACTTGGATCGGCCTCATGAGCCGCTGCCAAGTGGACCTTGCCCCTATTGAGTTGGCCATTCACTAGAGCCAATTCTGCCCTTGCAAGATGAGCGGCCCCTAAGGCATGTTCTAATGAGAGTGTCTGAGCCTCACCCAAAGCAGTTCGGGACATAAAGGTTAACAGTATGACTGTCAATGTCGAGATTGATGGCCGTTTCATTCTAACACCTTTCTCGCCCCCATGTGTACGGACTTTCTCAGCACGACTCGCAACTGGTGTGATTATATACACTTAGGTGTTGCAGGTCAACATAAATCAATGCTTACCTGATCAGGACGTAACTTCATCCCCCAGTACCTTCCGAAAATCGACGAAGTCTGGCCTACACGGGTTGAGAAAAAAGGCACATTCGTCCATACTGGCTTTGTTATAGTCCAGTTGCCCCCACGCAATGCTGCACCTTGGGGCAAACGACGTACGGGGGCAGGAAAGCTTCAAACAATATGTTGCCCGGTACAAGCAGCCGCCCTTGATATCCATCGGCCTGTAGAGGATCAGGTTACTTAAGGGAATATGGCAGTGACTTGCTTTGCCGGTACGGGCACACATTGAGGTAAGTTGATGCCCTTGTAATAGTTCAACAAGGACGATTACCCCCAAATCA
>CAYZAH010000544.1:0-3786 GCA_964475805.1 uncultured Pirellulales bacterium
TTTACCGAGCGGGTCTCGACGGGATCGGCGGTCCCGTAAAGAGTGAACGTACTCGCGTCGCTCTGGTAGTAGCCGTCGGTGTACGGCAGCGTGCTTTGCACGGTCAGCTCAGAAGGAATGACGGAGAGAACGTATTGATTGCGCGCCTCTACGAAATCCACCATATTCTCGATAATGTTGGACGGAACGAAATCTCCGAGAAATTGATCTAACAGGGGACGCAGTTGTTCGGGCGAGAAGGTGGTCGCAATCAAGTTCCTGAGCTGGGAATAGTAACGCCCGACAAACTCCGGATGTCGGAGAAAGCGATTAACAATCGGAAGCGCCGCCGCGCGGAAAATGTCACGTGTGGGGTTGCCCGTCCTGTCGAAGATAGTATCCAAATCATGCTGGATGAGGAAGAATCGAGGATCTTCGACGCCGCAATACAGATAGTAGTCATCGCCCACGCCATTGGCAAGCGTTGTTTCGTTGTTGTCCAATAGGCTATTGATGGCAAAGATGCGCAGCCATTCGTCTACGTCGATCACACGCCGGACCTCGTCGACGTACACGTCATCCGGCGTCGTGTCGGACAGGACGTAGCAGAGCTCAATCAGGTCCGACCAGTCGTCCTCAGCGACGTTGGTCTTCTTGAAGTAGCTGTTCCGGTAAGCGTCCGGATCGGTCCCCCGGTAGCGCAGATCGGCCGGTCCGAGGTCCCTCATGCACTTGTACGCATTGCCGGCGGGATCGTCCGGGAAATGATTGGCGGCATAGTCACTGTCCACGACCTCAAGATGCGCGTAGGAACCGTACATTTCGCGTCCGGAGCCGGCCAGGTTCTCGCCGTTGAGTCTCACTTGCACAGCGGTGACTACAGGCTGTCGCATGCCGGACATGCGAAACAGCGCGCTGCCCGCTAATTGATAGTACGTGTACTTGGTATTCAGATTAACAGCCGTGACACCCTTCCACGAACGGTCGTGTGGAAAGTTCACGCGATAGTTGTTCGGCGGATTATCCCGCGAGCCGTGTCCACGGTTCCGCACGCCAACATTATGGCGGACTCTAATGTCGGTCCCGTCCACGCTGACAAACGTGGCGTTTACCTGAGCGTCGCTGTTGTATTCGTTGCCCTCAGGATCGCCGATGTCGAGCAGCCGGCCCTTGTCCGTTTCAGTCATGATGAGATAGTAGACCGGCTGCCTGCCGGCTGTCCAGTAGAAGGCACCATCGAACGAATCATCTACCTGATAAAGAGTATTCGTGACCTGCTGCCACCTTCCGTCCATGAGGCTCGGCGCTGGCCAGGTGCGCTGATTGGTCACGGCATCCGTGGCTTCGACGTAAAACTCGACGATCGCGCCGTCAGGCTGAGGAGGGATGGTAGCTCCGTAGACACCGTCACCCGCCGCGCCGTCCCCATGTGCGCCGTCGTCAAACATGGCAACTTCTCGATAACTGTCGGGATCGTATTCGGCGTAGATGTCTTCGTCCTGATACGTGGACGTGTCCACGCGATAGTGCACAACCGCTTCGACGCCGGCCGGCTGCTCGTCGATAATACAGGCGGAGACGATCACGGAATCACCGGTCTTGGGAATGGTCGGCAAATTCATGACGTCCACAATCATGGGAGCAATATCGTCGTAGGCCATGGAATTCTTTGCGCCCGGTGTACCCCCGTCGCGATTGCTCGCCGTCCAGTTCTGCCCGTATTCGTTGGGCAGCGCCGGGTTCATCAATTCCAGGGATTTGCCCCGGCCGTCATGTTGTGATATCCAGTTCCAGCCGCGATGACCGTGGTCGACCGGTCCCAACTCTCGTGTCCCCCAGTCCCCCTCGTCGGCATAATGGACCGAATCGATCGTGGAACCTGAGTTGTCGATCAGCTTGATCGTTTCACCACTGTTGCTTAACTTTCCTTCCCAGCCGCCGACTACGTTGGCGACACCTGGATACTTCGCTTCGAAGACGTCCAGGTCCGCGGCCACGACGAGGTATGCTCCCGCGTCGAGCGTGACGTCCGGGAAGGTGAAGTTCACTCCTTTGGTGAAGCGCCAGCCGGAGAGATTAACTGCTTTGGTAGTCCCATTGAACAGCTCGATATACTCCTCTCGAACATCCTCCGGTCCGGGAATAGCATGGTAGGGATGGTACATGATCTCGTTGATCACGATCCCTCCCTCGCCGCCCATCATAGCCGAAGGCTGGGCACCAACCAAGCGGATGAAAAATAGCGTCAATAGTAGTGAGAATCTCATAACCACGGCGACTCTTTGTTTGCGTTTCAAATAATTCTCTAAGCCGACCATGCCTTCTCACTCACACAACAAGTAGACAAGCGGGGTCTGTACCCAATCATTCGGTACAGACCCCGGACTCATACAAATCCTTATACCGCTTTCACAAAGCCGACGTTCACTGGCCGGCGGCGTTTCTCGACCGATAGAGGCCAATGTCATCGAAGAACATTGTCCCCGAACCACCCGCAGCCGCAGCGTTGCCTTTGGAACCCAGGCCAATCGCGATCTTATCGACGTTGCTCAGGTTGATTCCCTGATCGGCAAACGCCTGGAGCGGGATGACCCACTCGGTCCAGGTGTCGATCGTCGCGGCGGCCGGATCATCGTTGGCCACGATAGCCGGTGAGCCGGACGCGTTCGAGACGGCCACGTACAGCGGCTCGGCTGCATTACTCGCGATGCCGATGTCCTGGTGCGCCCATTGCCCGGTGACGTTACCGGTCATCGTGACGTTGGAGAACTTGGCCTCACAGACTGCATTGGCGTTATGCGCTGTCAGGGCCAGGCCGATGTAGACGTTGGCGCTCATCATGACCCGGTTCGGTATGGCGGCCGTCACCGGCGACCAGGAGGTGCCGTTGGCCGAATGCGTCACCGTGAAGTTGCCCGCAACGTCGCGTTCCAGCTTCACCCAGTACGGCGCCGTCAGCCCGGTCTGGTTCGTGCTGATACTCGTATTGTCCGTATCCACGCGGGCTTGGGAGGCGACGCCGTTGCCCGGCGTCAGACACGCAAAGGCGTGTCGTGAACCCGGGTCCAGCGTCTCGCGGATCATCACACCCGCTTTGGCCCACGGGTCCGTATTCTGGACGCTCAAGACCCTGGCGGTGATGGAGCCGGCGCCGCTGAGCATCTTGTAAGCGAAATGGAACTCGTCGGCCGTGCCCCAGATGTCCGTGCCGGTGGCCTGCATGGTGTAGGTCCCCGCAGGCGCTTCCACGAAGCTGCCGAGCGAGCCGGGATAGCCTCTGAACCACAGCGACAACTCACTGACCTCATACGCGGTCCAGTCACGCGGAGACGTCAGCATCAGCTCCGCCTCCGAGTTGTCCACGCCGGCGGTATTGTCGTAGAAGAACGGCATCGACTGACCGCCGCCATGAACGATCCCTTGCTCGGCGTAAGGCGGAAGCAGATAGCCGACCTGGGCGCCGTTGTCCGCCACGCCGAAGCCGTCGATCCAGCTTTGCCAGATAGCCTCGCCCGCCTGGTCGTCGTCGGTATAGCTCTCGAAGTCGTCCACGATCAGATGGTCGGCGACCGAGAAGCTCCAGATTCCGCCGATCGTGAGCGTGCCATCGGAGTTGTACTCATCGACGCGCCAGTAGTACGGGCCCGTGCCCCAGTCCAGACCTTCCGGCGGTGTGTAACTCGTCCCGGCCTGGCGGCCTCGATAGATACCCGTCGCGTCCGAATTGTCGGCGTTCGTGACGGCGTCCATATCCAGACCGAGGTAGACGTCATGCTGCGCCGCGTCGTCACCTGCCGTCCAGGTCAA
>CAYZAH010000545.1:0-3781 GCA_964475805.1 uncultured Pirellulales bacterium
GGAGATCAACGGTGAAATGCTCCAGACACTCTCTCGCGTCTATTGGATGACCGGCAACAAGAAATACCTGTACTGGGCGGTCCGCCTGGGCGATTATTACCTGCTCGACCTTCACCATCCGACGCGCAACCAGCAGAGACTTTCGTTAGACGATCACGGCTGTGAAATCATCTCCGGGCTGTGCGAGTTGTACGCGACGGTTCATTTCGCCATGCCGGGCAAGCAGGTTGCCTATCGTCAGCCCATTCACGAGATGATCAATCGCATCTTGGAAGTCGGCCGCGACCGGCGCGGCTTGTTCTATAACTGGATCGAACCCCAGAGCGGTCGGCATAGTGACGAGTTGACCGACAACTGGGGTTACGACCTGAACGGAGTCTATACCGTTTATCTGATTGACAATACCGCAGTGTATCGCAATGCGGTCCAGTACGCTCTGGCCAACCTTTATTCGAGCTACAGCCACTATGCGTGGGAGAGCGGCAGCGCGGACGGCTACGCCGATTCCATCGAGGGGGCGATCAACCTCTACAATCGCGAGCCGATGCCGGATGTGCCCAAATGGATCGACGGCCAGACACGGATCATGTGGAACATCCAGAAGCCGGACGGCACTATTGAAGGATGGCACGGGGACGGGAACTTCGCCAGGACGACGATCATGTATTGTCTTTGGAAAACGAAGGGCCTGACCATCCAGCCCTGGCGTGACGACGTCGCTTTCGGGGCGGTTCAGGATGGGGATACGCTGAGGATCAGCCTCCGCTCCGACAGCGATTGGGAAGGTAAGCTCATCTTCGATACGCCGCGTCATCAGACGATTATGAAGATGCCGCTCGACTGGCCGCGGATCAATCAGTTCCCCGAATGGTTCACCGTCAAAGCGGGCCAACGCTACATGGTCCACGATCTGGCGACCAATTCAAAAAGGGCTTACACCGCCGAGCAACTCCACGCTGGGATCCCGATCACTCTCGAACGAAGAACCGAACTTCGGCTGCGCGTGCAATAGAAGAACGAACGTTTCCCCCAGGATGCTGAAAGGCATCGTCCACGTCTGCGAATGCATCGATGTACTTGGACGGAACGAATAGAACAAACGGGATATAACGGGATTGACGTCCAGTCAATTACCCAGCCGAGTCTTCCACTTTTTTGGATCCTGGGAACAGTGAAAAACCGCATGAACAACAACGCGATGAAGCTCAATTTCGCAGAAGACCGCGTAGGGGAATCGGCGAGTAAGTGCCCGTCGATACTCCGGTATCGCAACCGGATACATAAGGGGTATTGATGAATAGATTCTATCGTTGCTTCAAGACACCGCAAAAATTCAAAACCCAGCCCGAAACACTGCTGCTCGTACCAGGCGAAGGCTTCAACAACATCCGCCCTGGCTTCAGGAACAAAATAGATATCTTTACTCTTTGGGGTCAAGAATCGTTTTTTTTACCTCGGACCATGGTATGGCTGAATCCGGATTCCGAAGGTATTTTTGCCTGCGGCGTGCCAGTTCGGCCTTTTGCCATTCAGGAACAGGTAGGTCGGCTCCACAGCTCCTGGCGATGCTGTCCCATAAGTCTTCAACCAACAGCAAACGCTCAGATATGGACAGTTGATCCAGATTGTCTATTTCAGGCGTCATAAGAAACACTATATCACGTCGAGGTACAACAAACAAGCATTTTCTTGATTTGACGCCTGTTATTTGGTATACTGCGCTTGCCTAAAAGGAGATGATTACGATGCGAACAAACGTCCGGGCGATATGTTTCCTGGTGAGCGTGCTTTTGCTGGCGGCATTGTGCTCCACGGCGAGCGCAGCCAGGATCATCTATGTGGACGATGACGCCGCCGGGCTTAATGACGGCGCGAGCTGGGCCAACGCCCGCAGATTCCTGCAGGAGGCCCTGAACGATGCGAGGCTCGCCGAGAAGCCCGTGGAAATCCACGTAGCTCAAGGTATCTACAGGCCGAACGGTGGGCTGGTCGCCATACCGGAATTCGACTGGCGAACGACTACCTTCCAACTCATCAGCGGTGTCGCCCTCAAAGGCGGCTACGCCGGTCTGGACGCTCCCGACCCTAACGCAAGGGATATTGAACAATACGAAACCATCTTGAGCGGCGACCTGAACAGTGATGACGGTCCGAATTTTGAAAACAACTCCGAGAACAGTTACCACGTCGTGACCGGCAGCGGCACCGACGAAACGGCCGTGCTGGATGGTTTCACAATCACCGCCGGCAATGCAGACCTCTCCAACTTGGGGTTGGATCCAGACGACTCTGACGATAGCCGCAACTACGGGGGCGGTCTCTACAACGATTCCGGAAGTCCTGTATTGATGAACTGCACGTTTCGAGCAAACTCTGCCAGTTGGAATGGCGGAGGCGTGTACAACGGGTATGCGAGCAATCCGATACTGACCAATTGCGTTTTCACGGGAAACGCAGCCAATCGGGGCAGCGCGATGAGTAACAATTGGGGCAATCCCAAGGTGACGAACTGCACCTTCACGAGTAATCGCCCAAGTACGAGCGGCGGCGGGGTGATTGCTTCCTCGGATGCAAGTCCCATTTTGACCAATTGTATCCTGTGGAATAACCCTTTGCCTCAAATAGCAGGTGATGCGGTTGTGACATACAGCGACATTCAGGGAGGCTGGGAAGGCGAAGGCAATATTGACGCCGATCCGTTGTTCGCCGATCCTGAAAACGGTGATTTTCATTTGAAGTCACAAGCGGGGCGGTGGAACCCGGTGAGCGAAAGCTGGATTGTGGATGATGTTGCCAGCCCGTGTATTGACACGGGTGATCCGAATAGTCCCGTGGCGTTCGAGCCGTTTCCGAATGGAGGGATTATCAATATGGGAGCCTACGGCGGCACGGCCGAGGCGAGCAAGTCACCCTCCGGCCTGAGCACTAAGTACGGCGGTGGCGTGGGCGAACCGAACGACCCCTATCTGATCTATACGCCCGAGCAGATGAACACGATTGGCCTCCACACTGAAGACTATGATAGCTACTTCAAGCTCATGGCCGATATCGATCTTGGCGGATTGGGCCCGCAGAGCTTCAACATGATTGGAGCGTCCCCCTTCTATTTCCGGGGCGTCTTTGATGGTAATGGCCATACCATATCGAACTTCACCTATATCTCGACGGACATCGTGGACGTCGGAATCTTCAGCGTCGTCTTCGATCCACATGCTGAAATTCGAGACCTGGGGTTGATCAATCCGATCATTGATGTGGAGAGCGGAATCCCATATCCGGAGGACCGGAATCAAGAGAAAGTGGAACTGAATAGTGCGAGTTCACTTGTCAACTTCTTGGGGTCAGGTACGATCCGGCGGTGTTATGTCCAGGGCGGCGACATTTCAGCGGATCTGAACGTTGGTGGGCTTATTGCCTATAATCACGGGGGTACTATTGCGGATTGCTCTTCCACCGCGACCGTTGACGGAATTAATGGTATCGGAGGGCTTATAGGTTATAACAGAGGCGTTGTCACTGGTTGCCATGCGACGAGTACCGTCGCGGGAAATGATGGTGTGGGAGGTTTAGTGGGATCCAACGAAGGCGCGATCCAGAATTCAAGTGCGGTGGGGGACGTGACGGGCGAATCCAGTGTCGGGGGTTTAGTCGGTGAAAACAGAAGTCGCAAAACGATTCAAGGTTCATTTTCGGCGGGCAGCGTCGTTGGCAGTCGTGAAGTCGGTGGCCTAGTAGGATTCGGTCGTGGCGACGTCATTGATTGCTATTCAACGTGCAGCGT
>CAYZAH010000546.1:0-3780 GCA_964475805.1 uncultured Pirellulales bacterium
AAAGGGACCTGAAAATTGGATGAACAAGGCCTTGCCCATCGTATCTATGGTGGGTATTTGCTACATCATCGCCATCATCACAGCCCGCTCCAGGAATGATCTGATGACGGTCGGACCTTACCTGATCGGGATATCGATCATCCTCAACTTCATTGGCTATATCCTCGGCTATTGGCTTGCCCGCGCCGGGCGCCTCGACGAAAGCTCGTGCCGAACGGTCGCGTTCGAGGTAGGTATGCAGAATGGTGGGATGGCTTCGGGCCTGGCCATGAACGTGCTCAAGAGCGCGCCGGCCGCCCTGGCGCCGGCTATCTTCGGCCCATGGATGAACATATCAGGTTCGGTCCTGGCTACGTGGTGGCACCGTAAGCCCGTCGGCAAGCGCCCAGCGAAACAGCCTGAAGTGCTAATGAGTTCTGAAGAAGCTACTTAGATACCAAGGAGACAGGAATGAATCGGCGTAATCTAATGAAGGGAGTCGGATTGGCGGTGGCGGCCAATGCGTTGGGGATCGGCTCGAAAAGCGATGAAGCCATCGCTAATACCTATTCGGACGCCACGAAGGGACTACCCCCCCTGAAAATCACCAACGTCAAGGCCATCTTGACCGCTCCTCAAGGTATACGGCTCTGCGTGGTCAAGGTCGAGACGAGCGAACCGGGCTTGTATGGCCTTGGATGCGCGACGTTCAATCAGCGCCCCTTGCCCGTCGCGGTTGCAGTGGACAAGTATCTTAACCCATTTGCAAAGGGCAGGAGCGCCGACAACGTCGAGGACATGTGGCAGAACGCTTATACGAGCTCCTACTGGCGGAACGGACCTGTTCTTAACAATGCGCTTAGCGGTCTCGACCAGGCCTTGTGGGATATCAAGGGAAAACGCGCGAATATGCCGGTTTACCAGTTGTTAGGCGGCAAATGCCGTTTCGCCGTGGATTGCTACACGCACTGCGGCGGTCGCGACCTCAAGCAGATCGAAGCCAGCGTCCGCCAGGGAATCGAACAAGGATTCCGCCATATCCGAATCCAGCGAGGCGGGTATGGCTCGCCACACTTATCCAAAAAGGCCGCCTTCAAAGACGCCGGATTCGCACCAAAATCCGATTCCACGATGCAAGTCAGACCATACGTGGAAGGAACCGTTGAGATGTTCGAGCACGTGCGCAGCACGTTCGGCAGTGACGTCGAATTACTCCACGATATTCACGAGCGGATTCCACCGATAGAAGCTATCAATCTGGTCAAGCGGCTGGAACCCTATCACCCGTTCTTTATCGAAGACCCATTCTCTCCCGAGGATAACGGTTATTTCAAACTGCTCAGACAACAAACCTGCGTGCCGATTGCGATGGGCGAGCTCTTCAACAATCCGCACGAGTGGGTCGGCCTGATCTCGGAAAGGCTCATCGACTTCATCCGGGTCCACATCTCCGAAGTGGGAGGACTCACGGTCGCGCGCAAGATCGCGGCCCTGGGAGAGTGGTTCAACGTCCGCAGCGCGTGGCACGGTCCCGGCGACGTCTCCCCTGTAGGCCACGCCGCCAATGCTCATCTCGATCTGGCCATCTGGAACTTCGGCATCCAGGAGAGCGTTCACTTCAGTAGCAAGACCCAGGAGGTTTTCCCTGGCTGTCCCACAGTCAAGGAAGGCTACATGTACGTCAACGAAGCGCCCGGCTTCGGCGTTGACATTAACGAGGACCTCGCCGTGAAATTCCCATTGCCGGAGCATCCCGGCTACTGGGAACCCGTGCGCAGAAGCGACGGAACCGCCGTCAGGCCATAGAGATAGAACAGCCGACGAGATTTGTGGTTTTCGATTTTCGTTCGCCGACATCAATCGAAAATCACCGATCTTCCGTAACGAAGACCTTCCTACATGCGTTTGTAGCGCGGCCCGCCGCCGCCTTCGGGAACGGTCCAACGAATGTTGTCAAAGGGACATTTTCTTTGACACGTCTTGCAGTGCAGACAGTTGGACGGGTTGGCAGGCTTGACCTCGCCGTGGATGGTCTCGTAGACCCCCGCCGGGCAGAACGTTATGCACGGACTGTTGAACATAGGTGCGCATTTCGTCCGGCAGATTTTTGGGTCGCGAATCGTCAGATGCGAAGGCTCTTCCTCGCGGTGTTCGGTAGCCGCCACGGCGGTGAAAGTGTCTTTGTCAAAATTCTGGCTCGGTTTGAGACGATACCGATCGGGTGTCATGGCCTGGTAGTCCGACTCCACGTGGAATCCCGGCAAAAGCCCTCCCAAAACCGACAGCGGCATTCCAAACAAGGGACCGAATTTGGCAACGGTCTGTCGGAAATTTCGCGCCGCCTTCATCTCCACGCCCACGTTCGAGCCGTCGACCAGCTCCGTATATCTTGAGGCGGCTTTTTCAGGTGCGCCCAAAGACTCTTCAATCGCCTTTGCCGCTTGCATCCCCGAGTCAATAGCGTTGTGCAGGCCCTTGATTTTGAGCATATTGACAAAGCCGGCGCTGTCGCCCAGGATCATGACGTTGCCCTTGCCGATGGCCCCAGTTTGAGGGTCTCTCGGTATGGAGTGGTATCCGCCTTCGGGAATCATTTTCGCCCCGGCCTCGACGACCGTGCCGCCCTCGATGAATTGCTGTACAAAGCGGTGATTCTTGAAGTTCGTGAGTGCATCCTGCACGTTAAAATCGCAGTACTTCCAGTCGGCGCCGACGATCATTCCGACGGACAGATGATCTTGCGCCCCGGCGTAGACGATACCACCACCGAACATTCCAGGGCCGAGAACCGGTGTCCAGATCGGATAGCCCATCGCGTGAACAACCCGGCCGGAAGTGAACTGGCTGTACTGCTCGGGGCTGACTTTGATTAACTCTTTGACGCCCACCGAATACAGTTGCGGACTCCGCCTTTTCAGGCTGGCCTTTTCGATGAACTTCTCGGTCAGAAGCCCGTCGCATCCTTCCGCGAGAACGACAAAATCAGCCCCGATGACTTCGCCTTCGACGTAGTTCGGCTGCTCACCACCTTCTTTTTTGAGCCCCTGATCGACCAGCTTGACGCTTGCCGCCGCATTGGAACCGTTCAAGAGGATATCTTGGGCGGCAAAGCCAGTCAGGACTTCGACGCCAAGATTTCTGGCGATCCGACCCATCCACTTCGTCAATTTGCTGATCGAGACGGAATAATCCCCGTGATGGATCATTTGGCCGAAACCCAGATGAAACAGCTTGGCCAGCTTGATGGCAAAGAAGATATTGAACGCCAGCTTGCTTCCCGGCAGAAAGAGGATGTCGTCCTTGTCAATCTTGTTGGCGAGCACGTCTTTGGCCTCGTCACTGTCGCGCCAGCCGGGACTCGCGGAATCCAGCAGCGTATGAAGCGGCTCAGCCTCCAGGACCGCTCCGGAAAGATTGTGATTTCCCAAGTCGGCCGACTTTTCCACGACGCACACGTCGATATCCGGCTTCTTCACCTTGAGTTGTATGGCGGTAGCCAGTCCCGCCGGCCCGGCGCCCACTATCAAAACTGATACTTTACTATAGTCTTTGCTTTTTGCCGCCTGAATCATTGTATTTGCATCCTGTCCCGGTTCTATTTGACTTGCAACGCCTGTACCAACTGCGGCACTGCCTCTTCCACGGTGCCGACGATATAGTAATCGCACTGCTTGAATATCGGCGCCTCCGGATCGCTGTTAATGGCCACGATGGTCTCGGTATTGGCCACACCGATCATATGTTGAATCGCGCCGGATATTCCCAGGGCGACGTAGAGTTTGGGTCCGACCGACGTACCGG
>CAYZAH010000547.1:0-1514 GCA_964475805.1 uncultured Pirellulales bacterium
CAGGTGCATGGGACGCGCTTATCGGTCACCGACAGAGTCCCGTCGGTTGTGTTGAGGCCGACGGACAGGCACGCATTGCTCATGGACAACTCTTCCGCGATGATGCCGGACGAGCAATAAAGGAGTACGAACAATGCCACCGTCACTTTGGCCCGTATCGTGGTCATAATAATCTCCCGCAGTGCCTAAAGCGACACGTAGGTGTCATCCCGAGCGAAGTCGAGGGATCTGGCTGGCAAAATGAGATTGCTTCGCTGCGCTCGCAATGACAGCTTCAAACTCACTTTAGTTCACTTCAGATACTTCTCACGGCCTGCTTGCGTTTTCTTTCTTGGCCTTTTCGAGGACTTCCGCCAGTGTCACGGCGGCGCCGCCCCGGGCTTTCGATACATCGGCGGCGGACATGAAGGCGAACATCTCAATGGTCTCTTCCTTCGGCACGGGGACTACGCCCGTCTTGAAGAACTTGATAATCTCGTCCACTAACGGCTTGTACCCGCCGTAGCTGCCGGCTTCGATGATCTTCTTGGAGCCGAAGACCATCGCGCCGTAGTCGTGTCTGCCTTTGCGCAGGCCCCTGTAGGTTCCGATGCGTCCGCCATCCCAGAGACCTACGACGAATTCATAGTCCGGCGTCTGAACGCGCCGCACAGACTGACAGCCCGTGCCCATGACCGTGAAGAGAATCTCGACGCCGTGCACGCCGTACCAGTACAGGTCGGGATGGTGCTCCTCGAGACTGCACGGGCTGAAGGCGTCGCAACCGAGCACGTCGCCTACCTCGTTGGTCTTTTCCATTTCGACGAGACTGGGAGCGTAGCGCAGTGACGAGCTGGACCAGCACGGGACATTGTTCTGTTCGGCGAGGCGGAATATCTCAAGCACGTCGGCGAGGCTGCCCGCCATGGGCTTGTCGATAAACAAAGGCTTCTTGGCGGCGAGCACGGGCCTGGCCTGTTTGAGGTGCGGCCGGCCGTCAACGCTTTCAAGCAATACGCCGTCAACTTTCTGACAGAGTTCCTCGATCGAGTCGACCATCTCCACGCCGTACTCGTCGCGAAGCTGCTTCGTGTAGCCCTCAACGCGGTTGGCCGAAGATGCCACGTCCGGCGATCCACCCGGATATCCGACTACGACTTTGCACCCGTAGCCGCTGGCCGGATCGTTGATTACCTTGGTAAAGGCCACGACGTGTGACGTATCCAGACCGATTATGCCGATGCGGAATACCTTTTGCTGGGCCTGTGCGGAGGGTGACAGGACGACGAGCACGACCAGTATGAGGGTGAGCAGGATGTTGCGTTTCATTGTGAGACCTCCAAAAAGAATAAAGTTACGTCTTTGGTTGCTTGTCAGGTTCGATTGTATTGCGGGATCTTCATCAGCTCGCCTTTTTTCAGGGCGGACTGATGCGCGATGATGCCGGGAACGGTATAGGCCAGTGCTTCGTAGACGTCTACCGTGGGCCGGCGGTCATGCACGAGGGCGTCGATGAATTCGTTTGTGAGGAACGT
>CAYZAH010000547.1:1614-3774 GCA_964475805.1 uncultured Pirellulales bacterium
AGAATGGCGTCGTCATTTCCCCAGCCGTGACAGGCGACCTCCATCAGGCGCTCGCCCGTGACGCTGACCAATTGGCTCACGGTATGCGTCGGGTAGTGCATCGGCGCCAGGCCGTATCGCCAGGTGCGTTTCCCGTTCCAGAAGTAGAGCGCCTCCAGCCCGGGATGCTGGTACTCGGCCTCGCAGTAATAGAGCGAGCCGAACTTGCCTTGGCGGTAAAACGTGCGGGCGGAGATGGTGGACTGCTGGTAGTGGCCGGTCTCCGCCATCATGTAGGTCAGGCCGTACTTACGGACCGTATCCAGCAGCAATTCGGCCTGCTCAATCGTGCCCCACGCGGCCGGCACGGCGGAGATCGCATGCTTACCGTTCTTCATCGCCGCAACCACGTGCTGGACGTGCAGCGGGCCGTCGGTGAATATGGCAACCGCGTCGATGTCCCGTGCGAGCACAAGCTCTTCGAGCGAGTTGTACGCCGTCGGGCAATTGTAGACCTTCATGAGTATCTTCCGCCGGTCCTCGCGGAGGTCGCTGACGGCCTGGACGACGCAATCCGGATGCTCGTGCCATTGGAAGGCGGTTCCGAAGCCTCCTCCGACGACGCCGATGCGGATCTTCCTCGGCGCGGTGTTCACCGCTATTGCACTTTGTGGAAGCGCCATGGCTCCCGCAAGAGCCAAGCCGCTATGCTTTAGAAAATCACGTCGTGAGTGATGCTTTGCCATATGTTCATAACTCCTTCCCGCCGAACTGCGCGCCAAATGTGGTATACGGTGTATCCCTATTCGTTAATTCCCACCTGTCACGAGATTTCCGAAGGGCGCCAGAAGCTCATACTTGTTCTGCCAGGTCGTGTACATAATGCCGCACGCGCCCGGCGTGTCGTTCAGCACTTCCAGCCAGCCGCGAGGGTTCTCTAAGGTATCGCCGTCGTAATACGCTCCCGCCAGGGTCTTAAAGCCCAACGACGAGAAGAATCCCAGGCTTTCCACCCGCTTATTGTAATACCAGCAGACGATCACGAGGTCCTTGGGGATGTAGTTCCACGACCCGGTGAAATCGCCGTCCACGAGGAAATAGTCGCCATGAGCGTTGTGGTTCGGATCGAACATGTCCGACCAGATGAACAGTTCGGCCTGCGGGTTGACCTCGTGGATGATCCGGGCCTGTTGGGTCACGCAGTCGCCGAGGATCTGGGCCATCGAGAGCTTACGCTCTTTGCACGCCTGGCACGACCCTCCCGCGCGGATCTCATCCATGCTGAGCAGGTACTTATTCGGCGCCAGGTGCTCGTGCATGAGGCGGGCCTGCCTGGCCCAGATGTCATACACTTCCGGCTCGGACATGCAAGCCGTCACCTGACCGCTGTTGATCGCCATCCCGTGGTAGTAGCTGACCCTGAGAAGTTCCCCGTTCTTGATGGCGCTGCCCGGCAGAATCTCTATTGCTGGAGGTTCATGGTCAAATCGGAAGTTCAGTCTCGGGTCCTCGATTTTTGCGAAGTCCTTGCCCTCTTCGTACGCCCGACCCGTTTCTGCGTTTTGCACTTTCACGGGCGTGCCGGGTCTCCTCAGCACGTTCAGCAACCCGACCTCTTCCACGTTAAGATCGTCGATCCAGAATCGCCCTGATTCTCCACCCCAGGCGCCCATGTAGATTCTGACCTTGTTGTACTGGAGGCTGTTGAAGCCCATCACAACTTCTCGCCAGTCGGTGGTCGATGGCACATTCGGGTTCCAGGGCGCCAGGTTTCGGCCGTCGGCGGTCAGAACCATAACGCGAAAGGTGCCGCTCGGTTCGAGAGAATCCGTTTTGACCCAGCAACTTACGCGGTAGCAACGGTTCGGACAGACCTCAAGCTCTTGCATGAGCCTGGCGTGGCCGTACTGGTAATCGCCGAAATGCTCGAATCGCAGCGAAGCTCCGCCGCCGTGGTGGATTTCTCTATCCACGAACGAAACGGCGCCGGGCTGATCTTGGAGTCTATAGCCTGTGAGCCGGTCGCCCTCGTATTGCTCGAACCCGGGATTGACGATCTCGGCGGGCGAGTCCGGCACGAAATGAGCTTGGCTGCCATCCACGACAAACAGTGCTTTTCTGACGGGTATCCCCGCCGCCAGGTTCTTATTCTGGACCAAAAGCGATCCGCCGTATCCGATG
>CAYZAH010000548.1:0-2598 GCA_964475805.1 uncultured Pirellulales bacterium
CGCCGCTGGAGCAGGTTGCCGAGAGGCGCGAGACTCAGTCGATAGAAGAAGATCAGAAGGGCCAACAGCACCGCCGAAAGGAGAAGGTTTGTCGGCCCCGCCGGCAGCCAACCCACGTGGGACCACAGCAGACCCATCAATGCCGGGAAGAATATCGGCGCCATGACCGTCGGAAACAACAATCGTGACAGAAAAATGAACAGGCCCGTCTTTGTGGAGGACTTGGTCGGCTTGAGCGATCCCGCGGCGACGCGATAAGGAATGAGTACGGAGGAAAGGTTTCCCATCATGCTCAGGAGCAAGAAAGCCGCTAACAACTGCAAGCCGGCTGCGAGAAAGACAATGAGTGAGATCTTCAGCGCGATCTTGACGAGCACGAGAAGAATGAATCCGACTCCGAGGGCGGTCGGCAAAAAGGCAAGGTTCTTTCCCAGCAAGATGTGTTTTCGCGGCGCGGGCAGAAGAACGAGTGTGCGAAATCCGTTTCGGTCGAAGCCGAAGTGATTGTATACGATCTGACTCATCCCCAGGAACATGAAGACGATGGCTCCGGTCGCGACAAAAGGTTTGAAGTTGTCGGCAAGAGTACTCTTCCGCCGGACAAAGATCATCATGCCAAAGACCAGCAGCATGATGAAATTGGTCGCCAGTGACATCTTCACCTCGGGCGCTCGTGAGAAGGTACGGAAGAAGGCCAGCGTCGCGGCTGCGGCTTCTTCCGGGATGCCGGGCAGTTGCTTTTCCAGCAGGTCCCTTCCAGCGGGGAGCTTTTCAGCCTTCGCCTTTTTCACGCTCTTCTTGCCGGTTGTTTGCCCCTGGTAGAAACGAACGGTCGAACGGTAGGCCCGCCTCAAACCCAACGCACCGATACCGAACCCGCCGGCGGCGCCCAAAACCGCGGGCCAGAGATTCCCCTGCGCCAGTGCCATCGCGCCGTTGCCAACCCATAAGAAGGGCACGACCTTGTGCGCCAACAATAGCGTACGGGGCAAAGCCCCATTCTCCGAGCCGGCGGGGCGGGCCGATTTCTGTTCCTCCGACGGCGCCGATTGTTTCATTTCGGGCAGGTGTCGTCTGCGATCACGCTGGAACTTGCCGATCAGATATGGAAGCTGGCTGAGCAAGATGAATCCAAAGGTGATCCCGGCGATGATGGTCCGGCGGCGCCGCTTGTTGACCATGAGCGTGACGATCCACCCGCGAAGGCAATACGTCCACGCGGTAATCATGAAGACAAAACCGAGCACTAACGGCACCAACCCGATCATGAAGCCGCCTCTACCGAGGATCAGACCCAGGCAAAGCCCCAGCGTCAAGGGCAGAAACAAAATGACGCTGAGCGTCATGTGCGACGCGATGTAGTTTATTAAGAAGATGTTTCTCAATGAGACCGGCAGATGCAACATCCGGCCGACGTCGATAGTCTCCGAGCGCTGGATTTCCGAAACCAAGCCGATCATCCAGGCCGTCAGAAACAACCCGGGGATCACGTCCCATATGACAAGCAATTTCACGGGCGACATTCCAGCCAGCACAAGGAAGCCGACCAGCACGCCCGAAACGGCGCTGCCGATCCCCAGGATGACCAGACCCACGGCCACAGCCGCCATCAGCACGGCATTAAAAAGCCCGCCGCGCGACCATTGGTTTCGGCTCAAGCGCCACCGCAACCAGATGATTGTGCGTAATTGGCCCCAGTCCATTTAATCCCCTAACCAGCTAAGTGACTGCCGCTCGATGTGATCACTGCCGACGGCCTCCAGGAACCGCTCCTCCAGCGAGCCGCTCTGGCGAATCTCGTCCATCGTGCCCTGATAGACGAGCTTGCCGTTGGCGATGATTCCGACGTCGGTGCAGAGCTTTTCGACGATCTCCAGGACGTGCGAGGTCAGGAAGACGGTGGCGCCGCGCTGGACGCAACGTTTCAACACGTCGCGCAGCACGCGAGAGGAGACGGCGTCGACGCCCTCGAAAGGCTCGTCGAGGAACAACAGGTCCGGGTTCGCAATCAGCGCCGCCGCTAAGGTGAGCTTCTTCTTCATGCCGTGTGAAAATTCGAGGGTGAGCTTCTTCTGCTCGCCATCCAGATTCATCATGGCCAGCAACTCCCGGCTGCGCTCGCGGATCGTCGCTGCGGGCAGCCGGTACATGCGCCCGACGAAGGTCAGGTACTCATGTGCCGTCAAGTTATCGAACAGCGCCAGCTCTTCCGGGACCACGCCGACGCGCCGTTTGACCTGGATGGCTTTCTCGGCGTCGCTCGTGTCCTCGCCCAGGATGCGCATCGAGCCGCTCGTGGGAGCGAGCAGACCCGTGAGCATCTTGATGGTGGTGGATTTGCCCGCGCCGTTGGGACCGAGAAAACCGTAGAACGTCCCGGCTTCCACGCGCAAATTCAGGCTGTCCACGGCACGCAGAGTGCCGAACCAACGGGTCAGCTCATTTGTTTCGATGGCGAGAGTCATATAGCTAACATACCCTAAGGCAACCCGAAGAAGTTCTTGCTCGTCGTCATAACCGCCGTGGCAAAATCACTGAGGGATATCTCCTTTAGCTCGGCGATGAAACGGGCGGTGTGGATCATTAGGGCCGGCTCGT
>CAYZAH010000548.1:2698-3774 GCA_964475805.1 uncultured Pirellulales bacterium
GACATGGTCTCGTCGAACGCCTCCCGGCAATGAATGATAACCGGGAGGTTCAGCTCCCGGGCAATCTCCAGTTGGGCGGTGAAAGTGCGTCTTTGCTCGGCGTGCGGCGAGAGATTGTAATGATAATCCAGGCCCGTCTCGCCGATCGCCACGACCTTCTCGCTGCGGGCAAGCTCTCTCAACTCGGCGACGGTTTGGCCCGTAACGTCCTTGGCGTCGTGCGGATGGACGCCAACCGCCGCATACAATCGCTCGAACCTCTCGGCTAACTCGACGGCTTTCCGGTTGTGCTGAGTGTCCGTGCCGACCGTGATCCACGAGACCACTCCGGTGGACTTGCTGCGGCCCAGCACTCCCTCGATATCATCGGCCAGCGATTCAAACGTCAAATGACAATGTGTATCAATCAACTCCATCTCTTACTCCAAAGACGTCTAAACAGCCGAAAAGTTACAGTATCGCCACAAAATTGTCAAAAGAACTCGCACAGACCTATCGACATTGTAGCTTCTAAACCACACTGCCATTCTCACGGCAAAACTGTGAGAGTGTCATTGCGAGTGAAGCGAACCAACCTCAAGCCTTTGGCCTTCGTATAACCCAACGGTTGAGATCGCTTCATCGTTTTGCTCCGCGCAATGACATTTCCCAGATTCAAACTTTAAGGTAGCACCGTCAGGAAAATTTTTGGTGTTTATCGTATTTTTGTAGATATTTGTCCTTGACAGACCGACTATTATGGTGTAGTTTTAAGGTTTATTTTCGTCAGGTGGAGATTTTCGATGATTCTTATTAGGGACAACAAGCCGAAGTTTTTCGCGGGCCATAAGATGGCTATGGTGGCTGTGCGCACGAGCCTCACGGCCCGTATGACCAGGACGAACGTGCTGGTTGTTGTCGCCGGCTGGAAAAAGGAGGCTGCTCCCTAAGAGGATTTGAGGACATATTCCGAATTCAAAAAGCCTTTCAGGGAGCAGAAACCTGAAAGGCTTTTTTTATTGTCTGGATCAACCGCAAGACAGGTGTTCTTGCGATAACGTAGAAGATACGCGCACAATGAAAGTCAGAGAAATGGA
>CAYZAH010000549.1:0-3769 GCA_964475805.1 uncultured Pirellulales bacterium
ATCGGTCTGCTCCGATCCACCCCGGATACCGCCTCCCATGCTGCCTGCCGCGCAAAACAATCCGGGATGCATAATAGAAAGATAAACAGAACCGGACCCGCCCATCGAGAATCCTGCCACTGCACGCGATCCCGCTCTGGCTATGGTGCGGTAATCTCTGTCGATGGTGGTGATTAACTCTTCAACGATCATCTTTTCCACATTCCCGCGATAGCCGCTCATCCCACCATTTGGGAAAACGCATAGTGCGGGAGGCAATGAGCCGTCGGCAATGGCTTTCGCCGCCCAACCCGAAAAGCCGCCTGCATCAGCAGCTTCGCTTCCTCCTGCTCCATGCAGAAAGTAGATGACCGGATAGCGTTTAGTACTCTGTACAGAATAATCCGGCGGTGTCCAGACAACATACCCGACATCATGTCCCATCGTTTTGCTTGCCAGGATGTGATGTGACAATCCAGGCATCTGTGCGATTTTCGGATTGACCCAATTGATTTTCCTGGCAGGACGTTGACCTCTTCGGTCGGTGGTAGGCTTGGGACCAGGCGGTTGTTTGATAGCCTTGATAAGCAAAATCCAGTCTTTCTCTTGCCTTACACCTGGGAAATCTTCCGGCGCTTTAATCACCTGAATATCGCCTCCCTTGATCTGTTTGGGATTGTGCGCCTTCTCAGTAACAAGGTCGATCCATTGGCACGTATAATTGGTGCTCTCATACTCCGTCAAATCCAGTTTCACTGCACCTCCCCAACGCAGAAACATAAGGTATACTTGGCCCGGAACGGCCAGACAATAGCGAGAGGGATTCTCCACGACGAATTCGGGATGCGGCTCGAGGCGCCACCAGTCAACGCTCCGCAATATTCCGGCCATATAGGCCATGCCACGCGCCCCTGGGTAGTCCAGAGTATTTGCCCCAAGATCGGGATCGATAGGCCACGATCCGCCGCTGCCGCGTCTGGGTCGTGAGACCTCCGGAAGGTATCCGACCCAGATGTGTCCGCCACCATAGGTGTGTCCTGCAGCTCCTGACATGACCGCAGCCCAGGCACAGAACCGTATTTCTCTGGCGGCTGGACAGTCCAGTGCGAACTCGTACCAAGGTTCGGTAATAACGATAGGTTTTGGCGGACTCATAGCGTACGCTTGCGAAACGACGATGGGTGCGTATTCATTTCGCCATCGTGCATGGGCGGTCTGGCTCTGGTTGTAGTCCAGCCATGGTTCATTGTGGAGCACTTCGGCCGTCGACCACTGGGGCGCTTCGGCGCCGCCGTCCCAGGCGGGCGGCGTGGGATGGACGCCGATGACATGGCCGAACGGATCTTCCCTGGCAACCATGGCGCCGAGACCCTTCCAAAAATCCAATCCCAATCCTCCGTAGTTGTACATGTTGTATTCGCCCGCCAGCGTCCAAATAACGTTGTAGGCACTCAGTCTGTGAATAACGTATCGCCACCAGCGCCGAATCTTCTCCGGCCCGGCTGCTTCGTTCAGCCGAGCGCGGCTCCACCAGGGATGAATCCATACGGTCATACCTCTTTCGTTTGCGTAGGCAATACACCGTTCAACAAACCGGATGTGTTCGATATCGGGTTGGCTGTAATCCTCGTCGAGAAGCGAACTGCGCCGGCTCCAGCCGTTAGCCGGAAAAAACAACTGCCCGACGGTGAATCCTTTTTTTACACGATCGTCGACCAGGTTCTTAAACGTCTCGAAGCGAATTCCGCGCTGCGTCCAGTTCCACCAAGTGTCCCCTATCCAAAGGAAAGGCGTGCCGTCGGTATACTCGAAGTAACGGCCGGCCCGATCACCATCGGAGTGAACACGAATGAAGCCACGGCGTGTCGGATTAGCTTGTTTCTCTTCCTCAGTCCATTTTGTGCAAGTGAGTTTCCCGGCAACGCCGTTCAAACCAGAATCCTCGGACCGGCTCTGGAATACCCACTCACCAGGTGCTGGCGGGGCGAAACGAGCTTTCCAGGTAGTGTCCCCGTCCCAGAATCCGGCTACGGTGATTTCTTGGCCGGCGGCATCCCCGGTAGTGCCGGTGAAGCACACTGTCACACGTGCCGGGCTTGCCTCCTGGAGGTAGGCGACGTAGGGATTCGTCTCGTTCCGGGTCGCGGACATCACGACTTCGTAGACCTGCCACTGCTTGATCTCGGCCGCATCCTGTGCGTTTGCAGGGCACGTAGCCAAAGCTACAATCATTGGCACTACCAACGTTCGACAGATGTGAGTTTCAATCCTTTTCATGGTCTCTCTTTCCACAAGGTATCATGGGCAGTCTTCTTTCCCAGCAGGCGATGGCGGACTGATAGCAAGACAATAGGGAGATTGTGAGCCGACGTGCACGTTGTTGCATCATGTTTTAACCTCCCAAGGGCTGAGCCAAAGCGCTCGTAATACGAATATTATCCCCCCCGGATAGTGTATTATACCAAAGGAAACACATCTTCGCAAACGCAGCGAGAGTACGCGACGACAGTCGAACGCTGTCGCACCGACTTCTCAAACAGACGGCCCACAGGCTGCCTTAGGTGACTCGAACGTGGCAAAATCCCCATTGCATTTGGAGACCTCAAGTGCTTATACTGTGATGAGTGAGCTATTTTGTGACAAGACAAGAACGAACTCATGCACTAAGACATCGAAGAGAAATGTCTAAACAAACTTATGAGGACATTCGTATACAAATATCCTGAGACACCGGGGATTTTCCCTATATGAATGCCTATTGGAAGAGAGTCTTTGGAAGGAAATTCAACATGACGGCGAGATTTATATTGCTGCTGAGTCTGATAGGATGCCTGTGCAATGTACCAGTAGCGGCTGGCGGACCCGATTGGGAAAATGAGCAGGTCATCGCGATCAACAAAGAGCCCGCACGGGCCACAGGGCTGTCTTTTCCGGATGTGCAATCGGCGATTCGGGCCTATTCGTTGAGGACCGCAACTGACGTTCTCAAGAAGTGGCACGACTCTCCCTTCTATCAGTCCCTCAACGGGCAGTGGAGATTCCACTGGGTCAAGTCGCCTGACGAGCGGCCCGTGGATTTCTACAAGGCAGACTTCGACACGAGCGGCTGGGACAGCATCCTGGTCCCGTCGAACTGGGAAATCCAGGGCTACGGCACGCCAATCTACACCAATGTTCGTTATCCGCACCTTCGACAACCGCCGAAAATCATAGGCAACGTGCCGGCGGACTTCACGGCCGCCAAGGAGCCGGACCCCGTGGGCAGCTATCGCACGACCTTCACAATACCCAAGAACTGGGATGGGCGGGAGGTTTTCATTCACTTCGAGGGCGTGGCTTCGGCCTTCTACCTCTGGATCAACGGCCAGAAGGTGGGTTACAGCCAGGGTAGCCGCACGCCGGCCGAATTCCGCATCAGCCAGTACCTCAAGCCCGGCGAAAACATCCTGGCCGCCGAGGTCTACCGATGGTGCGATGGCAGCTACCTGGAAGACCAGGACTTTTGGCGACTCAGTGGCATCTTCCGTGATGTCTACCTGTTTAGCACCCCAGCCGTTCAGTTGCGGGACCTGTTCGTCCTCAGCGATCTGGATTCCAAGTACAAAGACGCCCAACTCAGCATCACCGCCAAAGCGCGCAACCTGTCGAACGGACAAGCCGAACGCCGCATCCGTGCGACCCTCGTCGACGCCAAGGGAGGCAAGATCCCGCTGGGCGAGTCCAAGCCCGCTACGGTAGAGCCTGGCCGGGAAGTGGCGTTGAAGCTCGATAGCGAAGCGAAGAATCCACT
>CAYZAH010000550.1:0-3768 GCA_964475805.1 uncultured Pirellulales bacterium
ACGCCGCTGGCTCGATGGGGCCGGCCTGAGGACCTCGCCGGCACGGCGGTTTTGCTTGCCTCACGCGCCGGCGATTTCATCACGGGCCAGATCATCTACGTCGATGGCGGCTGGCTCGCTCTGCTCTAAGGAATGAACGAGCGGGTTGTAGGGGCAGGCCCGTGTGCCTGCCCGATGCCCGCAACGAATCAGGGCAACCACACGGGGTTGCCCCTACGCGAAGGAGAAATTCGATGTATGCAATAACGCCTCGCGATGACCGAGCGGAACCGTTTTCATCTATGCGTCCGCTCCAAAATCGAAAATCCTCTTGTGTCGCACTACTCGCTTGCGTCGTTCTTCTCACGGTCCTTCCCGGCTGCAGCTCAATCGTCAAATCCGACGCGCCGACGCACACGGTCCGCCTGTCCTCTTTGAATCTGGACAAGATGACCTCCGGCTGGGGAACGCCTCAAAAGGACAAGTCCATCCAGGGCAAGCCGCTCCGGATCGCGGGCACGACATTCGAGTGCGGCGTCGGCACCCACGCCAACAGCGTGATGCACGTCGATCTCAAACGCTCATGCCGGAAGTTCTCCGCCCGCGTGGGCGTCGATGACGAAGTCAGTGGCAGCGCCGGCAGTGTTTGCTTTCGCGTCTATGGCGACGGCAAGGTGCTGTTCAACAGCGGCACCATGAAAGCCGGCGACGCTTCCAAGCCGGTGGACGTGGACCTGACGGGCTGCAGGAAGATGATCCTGATGGTCGATTCCGCCGGCGACAGTGTCAACTCCGACCACGCCGACTGGGCCGACGCGACTTTCACCGTAGCCGGACGTGACCCCGAAGCCGTTGACGTGCCGGTGGTCAAAGAGAAGAAGGTCATCCTGACCCCGAAACCGGGTCCCAAGCCGCGAATCAACGGTCCCAGGGTCTACGGTTGCCGGCCCGGCCGACCCTTTGTCTATCGTATCCCATGCACGGGTCGAAGGCCGATGTCCTTCGCCGCCGGGAGCCTGCCTCCGACGCTCACGCTCGATCCCGCGACCGGCATTATCACGGGCACAGCCCCGGCCAAACGCGGTGAGTACCTTGTCACGCTCGAGGCCAAAAATCGGCGAGGCTCAGCGCAACGCCCCTTCAAGATCGTCGTGGGCGATGCCCTGGCCATGACTCCGCCGATGGGCTGGAATAGCTGGTACATCCACTACTGGCGCGTCACGGGCAAGCACATGCGCCGCGCCGCCGACGCCATGATCGAATCCGGGATGGCCGACTACGGCTACCAGTACGTCAACATCGACGATTGCTGGATGGTCAAGCCGGACTCCAACGATCCGATGATCGGGGGCGAGCCGCGCGGCGCCGACGGCGCGATCCGCTCCAACGGCCACTTTCCCGACATGAAGGCCCTGGCCGACTATATCCACGCCAAGGGACTCAAGGCGGGACTCTATACCTCGCCCGGGCCGCTGACTTGCCAGGGCTACACGGGAACTTATCAGCACGAGGAAGTGGACGCGAAGCAGTTCGCCGAGTGGGATTTCGATTTCCTCAAGTACGACTGGTGTTCGTATAGCCGGGTCGCCACGGGGGAAGGGGCCGACCGTGTCCAGAGGCCCTATCGCAAGATGGGTGCGATTCTGCCTCAGCTCAGCCGCGACATCGTTTTCAATCTTTGCCAGTACGGAATGGGCGACGTCTGGACCTGGGGCGGCGAGGTCGGCGGAAACTGCTGGCGCACGACCGGCGACCTGGGCCTGGCGGGCGGCTCCGACCTGCCGGGCTTCTATCATATCGGCCTGAGCAACGCCCAGCACTGGCAATACGCCAAGCCGGGCCAGTGGAACGACCCCGACTATATCCTGATCGGATGGGTCGGCGATGCGCACAGGCAGGCCGAAGGCAAACCCACGACGCTAACGCCGAACGAGCAGTATTCGTATATGTCGATGTGGTGTTTGATGGCGGCTCCCTTGATCTTCTCCGGCGACATGGACAAGCTCGACGAGTTCACGCTCAACGTCCTGTGCAACGACGAGGTCATCGAGGTCGACCAGGACCCGTTGGGCGAGCAGGCCCCGATCCTCCGCCGGACCGACGACTATTTCATCATGGCCAAGGACATGGAGGACGGCTCGAAGGCGGTGGGCTTATTCAACACCGCGCCGACGGCGAATAACATCGTGGTCACGTGGACGGACCTCGGCATCGAAGGCCGTTACCGCGTCCGCGACCTCTGGCGTCAAAAAGACCTGGGCACATACAGAAACCTCTTCGAGGCCAAAGTCCCCCGCCACGGCGTCGCGCTCTTCCGCCTCTTCCCCGCGAGCACCGCCGCGGCTGTCACCGCTGCGAAAGCACGGGCCCAGAGTCGAGAGTATAGATTCCCGCTTTCGCGGGAATGACAGTGCCAGACCAGCAAGAAGGGAGAGAACAAAAATGCGCACACAAGTAATCATCACGGCAGCGTTGTCACTCTGTATCCTGCTGACAGTCCAAACACGCGCAGAGTCCAAGGACAATGCCGATGCGCCAATAATCACCGTCACTAAACTGGACATAGACGACAAGGCTCTGAATTTGGCTTATGAGATAAGAAATGATTCTAAGGAAGATGCCTGGATATTAGTAGGAATTCAGCCTGAAATATCTGAAGGTTATACGATGAATGCCAGTGCGTTCATGGGTGAGGATGGTCGTACACTTATAATCGGAACACATCATAACCTACGGATACCGGTTATTGATCCTCCTTTGGTAGGGAAATATGTCCATCTCTCACCTGGAGAAAAGCGAACGGAAGGGATATTTGTCAATCTGCCCGTCCATCCCATATTTCCGTTTCGACGCACACGACGTCTTGGTCAAGCTACACGTTTGGCTATCGAGTTCGGCTGTTATTCTGGAAATCTGCCTGAGACGATTTTCAAGATGTCGGAAGAGGCGAGCAAGAATTCAGAAAGCCCAAGAACTTCCCGCAGCTTCTCTTGGAGTTCTGTCTCTCTTCATTCCTGGAACGAGCACCTAATCTCAAGAGAAGACGAACTTCTAATCCCTTTCATATCACCACCGATAGTGAAAGGCGAAAAGATCATAAGAGCAATCGTCGAGGAAGTTCGCATTCCATACGTGCCTTCGCAAGAGGCGTTCACAAGACCAAAACTGCCCGATTTGGCATCGTGCAAAGAGGTCGAAATCCAGTATCGACCTTCTATGCTTGAGTATTTCTTCCCTTACGCGAGCCAGCGACGTCTCCTGAATCCCGAAGAGGTAGAATACCTGCGATCTGAGAAGACCTTTGTCATCAGGCAGGAGGAGGAGTTGAAAGCTATTTCAGATGATCTTGTTCGAGTGGTGGCCATTGATGATGGATTTAGAAGATATCTTTTGGGTGGACCCATCCGGTATAGAAGCAGGATCGACATGATCTGCTTTTTTGAGAACAAGCCGTCTGTCCCTTTCCGCATATATAATAACAACACCATCGTGATGGAAGGAAATCGTGGAGTATGTTACGAAGGGTTCCCAAGCTTCAAGATGTTGACACCACGGATAACGGCGCTCGGTTTTCGAATCAGTTGTGCATCAAATCTCAAGAATCTATGGTACCGATTGAGGCGGTATCACGAAGTTTCAGTGACACGCAAAGATGATTCATCTGTTGAGAGCGAGAGAATATATCCGATACCAACGGAGTGGTGTGATACCATGCTAAAGCCGATTTACTCAACAGTTAAAGGTTTCCCTTTTCAGATTATCAGCAGGTGGGATGAGAAAGTGCATGTT
>CAYZAH010000551.1:0-3767 GCA_964475805.1 uncultured Pirellulales bacterium
ATTGGCTTTGTTTTTTCATTTACCGCAGAGTCCGCGGAGAACGCAGAGATTTTATCTGTTTTTGATTTTGCCTGAATTAGGTCGTCTTTTCCTCGGCGTCCTCAGCGCTCTCGGCGGTAGACTCCAAACTTGTCCGGCGGTCTTTGTGGCGGATTGGGTTTGTTTTTCGAGATTAGCCACAAAGGGCTGCAAATGTCATTGCGAGGCCCGAAGGGCCGTGGCAATCTCTGGCTTTGTGAGCAAGAGCTCTCGTCACGTCTGAAATTGGGTTTGTTTTTTCATCTACCATCAACCGCAGAGTTCGCGAAGACCGCTGAGAAGGTCTTCCGCTTATGCCGAGCTCGGCATAAGCGAAAATATGCCGACACTCCGATTATGCCGAGTAGATTCACTTTTTCCTGATTTTTTGCCGTTGTAACGTCGTTTTAGCCCTTTCTTCCTCGGCATAATTTTGCTGTCTTCTTTTTATGATTATTCAATTCAAAAAGGAGACAGACATGGGCAATCAATTATTATCCGGTCAAGCGTTCATTCAACACTTATATACTGGACCTTTAGTACCTCACCTCGACGCATTTGCAACTGTACTGTTGGGGCGAGGGTACTCAAAGTGGACAGTCAAAACAAAGATTCGAGCCATATCTAGGTTAAGTGGCTGGTTGCAGAAACGGCACTTAGTCATTGAGGATCTGAACGAATCTTGCATCAACAAGTTTATTCGTTATCGGAAAAAAAGAAATCTTCTGCGCAGCGGCGATCAACTCGCTTTAAAACAACTCATCACCTTTCTGCGTGAGAAAAATATCCTTTCTGTATTTGTCTCTGAAGTCCGTGTTTCTGAGATTGAACGCACCAAAAACAGATTTGCTAAGTACCTTCGACGGGAACGCGGTTTAAGTCAAGCAACAATCGACAATTATGTTAGCGAAATTCGGCGATTTCTTACTGAACGTTTTGGCAGAAGAAAGATCAATTTTAAGGTACTGCGTGCACAAGATGTCTCGAAATACGTTCTATGCCGCGCTCGTGCCATAAGCCCGGGGCGCGCTCAAACAATGCTTAACGCACTTCGGAGTTTCTTTCGATTTCTACACCAGCGCAGGGAGACAGTCATTGATTTGACAGTGACCGTTCCCAAAGTAGCAAGGTGGCGGTTTTCTGAGGTGCCAAAGTTCCTGGAACCAGAACAGATTAAACATCTTTTGGAAAGCTGGGACAGATGCACCGACACGGGGAAACGTAATTATGCTATTTTGCTTCTACTGTACCGATTGGGTCTGCGAGCTGGAGAAATAGTCCATATGGAATT
Organism: uncultured Pirellulales bacterium; assembly: GCA_964475805.1. Lineage (GTDB taxonomy): Bacteria > Planctomycetota > Phycisphaerae > Sedimentisphaerales > Anaerobacaceae > JAFGTG01. The sequence goes on from CAYZAH010000551.1 coordinate 1,310, forward strand.
GGATGACATTCTCTGGGAAACGGGTGAACTCATTGTGAAAGGGAAAAACAGTAAGGAAGATAAACTTCCGCTCCCTCACGATGTGGGCCAAGCTATAGCCACCTACTTGCGAGATGTCCGTCCTCATTGTTCTTCGCGGAGACTCTTTATTAAGATGGTTGCTCCACTGCGAGGTTTTTCCAGTTCTGTTACTGTTTGTACTATTGTGCGGGACTCTTTAGCACGGGCTGGTATCGACATAGCCTTCAAAGGTGCACATTTGTTTCGTCACACATTAGCCACTAACATGCTACGCGGAGGGGCGAGCATGACTGAGATCGGTGAGATATTAAGACACCAAAATCCGAATGCGACTGAAATCTATGCAAAAGTTGATTTTGCATCGCTCCGCGCAATTGCACAGCCCTGGCCGGGAGGTGCCATATGACTAAATTGAGAAAAGCACTTGAAGAGTATCTGGCCATTCGCCGGGCGCTTGGATTTAAACTACGTTTAACTGGCAGATTGCTCCATAGGTTTGTTGAATTCGCAGAAAAGAAGAAAGCCTCCTTTATCACTACAAAACTAGCATTAGAATGGGCCACCCAACCCAAACACGCACAGCCGGCTCAGTGGGCAAATCGCCTGCGTATGGTACGTGGATTTACACAATATCAGAGTGCCAATGATCTGCGAACAGAAATACCTCCGGGGGAGCTTCTTCCCTATCGCTATCGTCGTAGACTGCCGTATATCTACACAGATGCTGAAATATCAAGGTTGATTGGTGCTGCTAAGAAGCTTCCATCGCCAAAAGGCCTTCGAGCCCCCACGCTTTCCACTTTATTGGGCTTGTTATCAGTAGCTGGCATGCGGATGAGCGAACCTATTAATCTCGATCGAAAAGACGTTGATCTAAAAAAGGGTGTACTGACGATCCGCCAAACAAAGTTTGGCAAGTCGAGACTTGTTCCTGTGCATATCTCCACAAGAAAGAAACTACGAGAATATGCTCATCTGAGGGATAAATTATGTCCTCAGCCAGTGAGTCCAAGTTTTTTTATATCCGGACGCGGTACTCGTTTGACAGAGTGGACTGTGCGCCGTTGGTTTGTAATTCTGTCACATCAGATAGGTTTGCGTTCTCCAGGTGACAGTTATGGCCCCCGTCTTCATGACCTTCGCCACCGATTTGCCATTAAGACCCTGTTGAATTGGTATCGATCTGGAAGTGACGTTGAAAATAATATTCCGGCACTCACAACTTACTTGGGGCACGGGCATGTCACTGATACCTATTGGTACATCTCAGCCACTCCCGAGCTTATGCAGCTAGCTGCGCTCAGATTGGAAACTAGAAAGGAGCGTTAAGACAATGATTATTAAAGCCACACTTCCCGCATTATTGGAGTCATACTTCACTGATCGTCTAATGGGCCAACGTAAGGCAAGTCCAAATACAATTGCAAGTCACAGAGATACCTTTCGATTGCTTCTGAAGTTTGCAAAGCAAAACCTCAAAAAGGAGCCTTCAATGCTCACGATAGGAGATTTAGATGTCAACTTTATTGGCCGTTTCCTTGAGTACCTTGAGAAACAACGAGGCAATGTAGCTCGGACCCGAAATGTTCGATTGGCTGGAATCCATTCGTTCTTCAAGTATGTTGCACTGGAAGAGCCCTGTCATAGTGCTTTGGCCCAACGCATTCTGGCTATTCCAAATAAGCGTTTTAAACGTAGATCAGTTGAATTTTTGACGCGACCTGAAATTGATGCTCTTCTTGCGGCACCTGACCAGAGCACTTGGACAGGTCGGCGTGACAAGGTACTTCTTTTGCTCGCAGCACAAACAGGCTTGAGGGTGTCTGAATTAATAACGCTTCGCTGCAAAGATATTGAGTTAGGTACAGGTGCCCACGTGAGGTGTACTGGCAAAGGACGCAAAGAACGCTGTACGCCATTGCGAAAAGACACAGTAGTTGCTTTACGCGCATGGTTAAAAGAGCGAAAATGTGATCCTTCAGAACCGCTCTTTCCCAATGCTCGCGGCACTCAACTTAGTCGCGATGGCGTGGAATACTTATTGGCAAAGCATGTTAAAGTGGCGACAAAACAATGCCCAACTTTAAGGAAGAAAGCTATTTCGCCGCACGTCCTTCGGCATAGCACTGCAATGGATTTGCTTCAACATGGTGTAGATCGGACTGTGATAGCGTTATGGCTTGGCCACGAAAAGATTGAAACTACTCAGGTTTATATTCATGCTGATATGAAATTGAAAGAACAGGCACTTAACAAGACTGCACCTCAAGGTGTTAAATTGAAGCGTTTCCGACCCGATGATGAGCTATTGGAGTTCCTCAACAGCCTCTGATTATGCCGAGTATGTTTTATGAAGCTATACAATATAGGCCATTTTATGGCCTAATGGACCGTTGTGCTGAACCTCACTCGGCATAATCGGAGTGTCGGCATATTT
>CAYZAH010000552.1:0-3765 GCA_964475805.1 uncultured Pirellulales bacterium
GAGCTGAGTAGCGCCCTCGGAGGCGCGAAGCGCCGAGAAGGCGTCTACTCAAGCGATATGATACTCATGAAGGCCTCCCCCTCTCGGAGGTACGGCAGGATATCCTGTCGTCACTCACATCTTTACTTCGAGGAGGAGGCCAAATGCGCTTCTACAATCGCTCTCATCAATTCTATGTTGGCATCGACCTGCACGCAAGACAGATGTACCTCTGCGTGATCGACTCAGACGGCGAGACCCGGTTCTATCGGAACATGCCTGCCAACGCTGATCACCTCAAGCGTGCGCTCGAGCCGTTCGGTTCTGACATCGTGGTTGGGGTCGAGTGCGTATTCACCTGGTACTGGATCGCAGATTTCTGCGCGGATCACGAGATCGAGTTCGTCCTCGGTCACGCGCTGTACATGAAAGCGATCCATGGCGGGAAATCGAAGAACGACAAGATCGACTCGCAGAAGATCGCCATCATGCTCCGTGGCGGTATGCTTCCGATGGCCTACGTATATCCGCGTGAGATGCGCTCCACACGCGATCTGCTGCGCCGACGGCAGTACTTCGTTCATCATCAGTCAGAGCTCCTGACCCACATCCAGAACACGAACACTCAGCACAATCTGCCTGCGTTCGAAAACCGGATCGCCTCGGCAAGACACCGAATCGGGATCGAGGATCGCTTCGATGATCCGAGCACCCGTACGAGCATCGAAGCCGATGTCACACTCCTTGAGCATTACCACCGGGTCATTCTTGACATCGAGGCTCAGGTCAAACGTCAAGCGAAGCATCACGATCCCTCAGCGCTTCACCTGCTTCGATCGATTCCAGGAATCGGTCCGATCCTTGCTCTCACGATCCTCTACGAAATCCATGACATATCCCGCTTTCCGCAGGTCGGGAATTTCATCTCCTATGCCCGATTGGTGAAGTGTCCGCACGAATCGGCAGGGAAACGATCCAAAGGAGGTCACAACAAGATCGGGAATGCTCACCTGAAGTGGGCATTCAGCGAAGCGGCAGTCCTGTTTCTCAGAGGCAACGAGCGAGCTCAACGGCTGCAACAGCAACTGGTCAGTCGGTACGGAAAAGCGAAGGCACTCTCACTGATCGCTCAGAAACTCGGGCGGACGGTCTACTTCATGCTCAAGCGATCACAGCCGTTTGATGCAACGAGATTCTTCGGGGACAGCGCACGCGAGCCGGCCGCATAACTGAACCATCATGCGACGAGGAGCTTTTGCAACCGGCTATAGATATGCGGCTCGACCGCCACGCCGGTTCTCTCCCGCTTCTCGCGAGTTCCTCGCTATGATTGGACGCGTACGCTGGTCCCCTGTTCGACAGATATGAGTAGCGCTTGAGATGATCCGCGGTTCGTCCTGCACCGACCTGCCCATGTAACTGAGGCCGTTACCGGACCTCCTTCTTTGATTCAGGCGGATGTCAGGAACCGAATCGATTCTACGGCACGTCACGACGTGACCGTCTATATGTGTTTGGTGCGATCCGCGCATTGCACTCGATGATGAGAACCGCGAACCGACGGCGTGTCATCTCCGGCGTCGCTCTATCCCGATTCTGGAAACGACATTCGTCGGGGCCGGAGTCAATTTTGCCCTTGACCGGGGGATGCCTTATATGTGTTATGCGGCACGAACGTCGAATAAGTGAAGCAAGCTTGACTTATTTCGAGGAGCCTTCTATATTCTAACCGGTTAGTTTATAAAGAACGCTGCTGGATTCTTATATAGCGCATCTGAAAAGTGGTTACTATACTGGCGTTGGAAAGCGAAGATTGGAGGACTTCTGGCCGCAGCAAAGAGACCTTCTCGCATAATTGCTCTTGAGGAAGCTATTCTTCATCCGAAGCTCCTGGAACTCTATCCTGTTGCCCTGCAACAGAAATACTCCGTGATCAGGGACCGCCTAATGGATGTTGGCTCAGAGCGGCTCAGCAGAATGGACGCGGCGGGAATAGATATGCAGGTCCTCTCCCTCGTGGAACCAGGCGTGCAGTTTCTGGAAGATCCAGAGGCTGCTGTTAGACTATCTGTGGAAGCAAACGACTGGTTGGCGGATATAGTTCGAACCTATCCTTCTCGATTTGCTGGTTTCGCTACGCTACCGACACAATCCCCCATAGAAGCGGCGAGCGAACTGGAAAGGACAGTGGTGCGGCACAAGTTCGTCGGAGCACTCATCAACGGTCACACACACGGTAAGTACTTGGACGACGAGTCGTTTGCACCGATTTTGAAGCAGGCTGAGAAGCTAGATGTTCCCATTTATATCCACCCAACAGATCCACCTCCGTCAGTTTCAGAAGTCTACTATTCGCGCAGTCCGTCTCTAGTAACCGGCTGGGGATGGCAGGTCGAAACCGGAACACATGTGCTGAAGTTGATGACGGGGGGAGTCTTCGATAAGTATCCCGGGCTGAAAGTGATCATTGGCCATATGGGAGAGCTGCTGCCGTTCTGTTTTTCCAGAGTCAACAAGGCACTTACGATGGGTGAGTGGCTACTATCTGCGAAGGAAGCAAAGGACAAAATTCCAGGTGAAAAAGTTCGAATGGAGAAGAGTTTTGCCTATTACATGAGGCAGAACGTCTTTGTTACGACGAGCGGTGTATTTGACCTGGCGCCGTTCGAATGTGCACTAAGCTATCTAGGTATCGACAATCTACTATTCTCCGTGGATGATCCTTTCCAAGACAATTTTGAAGCAGTCGAGTTCCTAGAAAAACTCCCACTTAGTGTCGAAGATAGGGAGAAACTCGCCCATAGCAATGCAGAGCAACTGCTCCGACTACCTATCGGTAGCAGTACTCTCAACTCAAGAGCGAGAAGGAAGAATGCACGCCGCGCTGGTTCGACGTGGCATTCTGTCCGGGCGAGAGCGAAGTCGAAACTCGGCCGTGCGCTCTTGTCCTTCTTGTTGAAATAAGTTCGATTTAGAGGTGCGAGGAGTTTGCGCGGGAGGGCGGTTTGCAGGAACATCCAGATCGACGCGGAAGGAAGAGAAAATACGATGCGCAGAAGACAAGGGCGACAATTCTTAGCGCCGCCGAAACGATCTTTGCAAGCAATGGCTACAACGGCGTTTCTGTCGATTCGATTGCACGCATGGCAGGCTGCAACAAGAGTCTGATTTTCCAGTACTTCGGAAACAAGAAGGGACTATACTCCTCTGTTCTCGCTGAGGCGGATGAAAGAATGGCGGACCTTTTTGGTCGTTGCGTCGGGCCGGCACTCGAGGAAGAATCCACGGTAGGCGCGCGATCCAACTTCCGTTCGTTTTTGAAGTCAATGTTCGGAGCATTCTTCGACTACATGGTGGAGAATCCCAACTTCGCTCGGATCATGGCCTGGGAGCAGTCAGATGGATGGAGGACTTTTGGTAGCATTGCGTCTAGCTTTGAGCCTCGCGACCTACCGAGACTTGACAAGGTGTTCTCAAAAGCACGGGCAGCCGGATATCTTCGCGAAGATGCTGATTCTATTGTGTTGATCATTCTGGTTCTGCAGGCGTGCTGGGCGACCGCGGTTTCGCTCCCGTTCTACGACCGACTAGTGTCAGGAAATGACAAATCAGAGGGACTTAGCTCCCTCCGGGAGCAACTCATAGAATTCTTGGTGAATGGAACAATGAACAGGGAGTCTGAAGCGCCCCCTGGGGGATGAACTTGAAGCCTACAGGACAGCGCCGCATAACGCTCGGGATGAGAAGCCGCGCCGCCCACCAGTGACGGCTGCGTGTCAGCGGGCC
>CAYZAH010000553.1:0-3761 GCA_964475805.1 uncultured Pirellulales bacterium
CCCTGTTGCCGGGTTGAAAACCCGGTGTCCTGGACCTGCCTAGACGATGGGGCCGACCTGAATTATTCCATGCTAATGGCCTCCACCGGGCAGGCGTCCACGCAGACCCCGCAATCGATACACGTCTCACTATCCACGAGGGCCTTCTCATCAGCCATGCTGATCGCCTCACTCGGACACTCCGACACACACGTCTCACAACCGGTGCACTTGTCCTGATCTACTTTTGCCGGCATTTACAGTTCCCTTTCAAAAACAAAATCATGCCACTAATCAACGCCGAAGGCTACTAATAGAGTACGGAATCGTACAAAATTATAACGATATTACAACCCATTTTTCCAGAAATTTGCCCACATCCGCAAGATTCCCAAAGCGACCTGAACTACCCCCGATAGGTCCCTCTTTATGTGGGCTGCCCGTAGGCGGGGTTCCGTTTTGCACGTTCCTATGGGCTCTGCGGCATGGCAGCCAGTGCCGCAGCCATCCGGCGAACGGATGGGCTCGAATCATGCTGAATCGCCCAGTCTAAAACCTTATCGAAGATGCCCTGCTGCTTGTCCGCCAGCAGGTACAGCGCCATCAGCCGGACCGGCCACTGCGAATAGGTGAGATTCTCCGCCACGGCCTGAGTTAGCTCGTGGTCCAAAGGCAGGTCGAGCATGTCCGCCATCGTATCAACCTTCACCGGCCATTCGTTCGGCCCGGGATGAAGCAGCAGTCCGGATTCGTGGGTGAGCGCGGATTTGAGCAACGGGACCACCCAGTCGGCGGACAAGTACCTGTAGAGCGGTTTGCCGGCGGACATGGCGTATTGCTCCGCCAGAAGGCCGACGAAAAGTTGGGCCGTTTGGATCTTCTGCTGGACGTTGTCCGTCGCGATTGAGGTGAACTTGTCCTGGAGGTACTTTGTCGTCAATTCGACGCCCGGGCGCGCGATATCAACCCTGCACGGCTTTATTTGTGTGAGCCTGTTGCCAATCGTTCCGTCGCTTGTCAGGACCGGGTCGAGATACAGTGTGAATTCGACGTTCAAAGAGGCTTGGGGATGATCCATCAGAGTCCGGCGCAGGTCGCCCGTCATGAGCCGGACGGGAATGAGAATGCTGCGATTGGGCTCGATAAGGAACGCCGCCTGAACCTTGGTGAATACGAGGTTGGGAATGTTCCGGGTGAGGTCTCCGGTGACGTTCGCGTCAACTCTGATGTTTCCCTTGAAGACGCCATCGTCGCTGATGACCATCGGTTCCAGCGACTTGTTCGTGACGACGACTGTGCCGCTGAATTCGGTGCCGTAGGGGAAGGTATCGCCTTGGATATCGAGCTGGACGGAGATCGCCTGCTCGGGAGGAATGAATGTGGGAACGAGCGTTTCACCGAAGCTGGTCCTTAGCGAGGCCAGAACCGCATCGGGAGGCGTGGGCGGGTCGTATTTCTTGCCTTCCTTGGCCAGTATCTCTTTGGCGTGTTCGGCCGCGAACGACCCGGGGTCCCTGGCGATAGCCGCATTGAGTGTTTTGATCGCTGAGTCGGTTTGCCCCTGGGCTAACTGAATCTCGGCGGACGTTAGATCGGCAATCTGGTTATGCTCGTAATTGTCGACGAGCGGCTTGGCCCATTCAATCCGATTGTTCATGACGAGCGCATAGGCCAGAAGAGCAGCGGCCACCGGGGAATTGGAGTCGGCCGCGTAGGCCTTGTTCGCCTGCTCCAACGCGTTGTCCGGCATCGGAAGGGCGAAAGAATAAAACCAGGCAAGCTGTTCGTGAGAAACCTGATCGGAACCGTGACTGTCCGCCGGCCCGGTATTACCCGAGCGTGCGGTCTCGTTCTGTTGCTTCAATAGTTCCAAAGCTTTTTGTTCGGCGGTATGGAAGGTCTGCGCCGCCAATTCGTTATCGCCCATCTTGATCGCGGCCTTGGCGGCTATCGCCTCCAGACGCAGGTCGAACCGGCCCTGCTCGCGGACACGTTCGGCGATTTTCAAGCATTGGGACCGATCCTGACGCGTGTTGTAGCTGCTGATAGCCCAGGGCAGATAAATCTGCGGGCCGAGCTTTTCGGATGGATAGAGATACTCGAACAGGTCGGCGCAGTACTTGTATCCTCCGGCGGCGACCTCGTAGAGCTGCATTTGCTCCGCATGTTCCGCGAAGGCAAGGGCGGCGTCGATATCCGACGGGTTCTCGCGCAACGCCAGCCTCAATCGTTCGAGATATACCGGGGGACTGATTTGGTCTGGCGCCAGCTCGACCAGCTTGGTGAAGGCGAGCTTGTTGTACCGATTGCTCCTGTAGGCCTGCAGAAGATAGAACGTCGCCGCCTGCATGTCCGCCTTCTCTGCCTTGAGCAGGCCGAGCATGGTTGCCAACTCGGAACCGAGGATGCGATTTTTGTTAGCCAGGGTATCCATCATCTGTTCGAGCAGCCGTTCGCGTTCCTCGCGGGAGTTCGCTCGCTCTAATAGGTACTCGACACCCTTCCGTACGACTTCCAGATCGGCAAACTCGTCGACGTAGCCCGCGAGCATCTGCTGCACCAAGCCGGCGTGATCCTGCGCCGGGTCACGTGAGGCGAGCTCAATCAAGAGCGGTGGGATACCCTTGGCGGTTTTGTCGAGCTCGAGCGCAGCCGTCAAAAATGTGATAGCCTGCTCGAGCGCAGGGCCTCGGACCTCCTTCGGCTTAGCTATATCATAGGCAATTTCGTAGAATTTTCGACTTGCCGAGGCTGATGATAAGGGTTCGTCGGAACTGTTGCTCCGGGGCAAGTCGAAAGAACCGCCCACATCAGGCGTCTGTGAACTGAAAGTGGGTGCCCCGACGTTCCGCGATCCTTGAGCCGAAATCGACAGAGGGTAAAAAAGAAGGGCTAAGACCGCCCAGAAAAGCGTACCTTCGCGCATTGATTCACGCCTAACTTCAATTTCCCAATACTCTTGTATTCGATATACGTACTATCTATGCGGTTGTTTGTCAAGACTTGGGCGACTGAAAATGGGGTCGAAAGCCGACTCAGCGGCGCTTGGTACGGCCGACCAGGGAGAGCATCTCGGTATTCAAGCACTTGGCGACCAGCACGTACACACCCGCCGACAAAGGTACGAGCACGCAGAGCCTCAGGAGATGGAAGAGCCTGGTCTCCGGAAGGGCCCTCATCAGGATCACAACCACTGTTCCGACGGCGCCCATCGCGAACGTAGCCGCGAGTGTCTTCTTCAGAGTACGGGACAATCCATCCAGTATCGAATGGCCCAGTTTCTTGCGAAGGATCGTGATGAGAATGACGACCTGCAAATAGGAGCACGCCGCCGTGGCGGCCGCCAACCCGCCCGTGCCCAGAAACCAGATGAGGGTCAGGTTGAGAACGACGTTGGCACCGACGGCGCAAACGGCACTGATCGCCGGTGTCTTCGAATCTTGCAGAGAATAGAATGCCCGTGTGGTGACCTGCTGGAGGAAATAGCCGCACAAGCCCATCGCGTAGAACGCCAGCGTCCACGAGACGACCGGTGTATCGGAGGCTTTGAACTCGCCGTGTTGGAAAACGGCGGAGACTAAAGGCGTGGCAACGAGAAAGATGCCCACGGTCGCGGGAATGGCGATGAAGACCGCCGCCCTGATGCCTCGCGCGATCGTCTGACGAAACGCGCCGTAGTCTTCCTTTGCGGCGTTCGCGCTCATCACGGGAAAGATCGCCGTCGCCAGCGAGATGCCGAGGACGCCCAGGGGAAACTGGTACAGCCTCTGGGCGTAGTACAG
>CAYZAH010000554.1:0-1260 GCA_964475805.1 uncultured Pirellulales bacterium
GTCCTACAATCCATCTACCGGCGATGAGATTTGGTGGGCCGGCGGCTTTCCCCAGGAAACGGTCTGTGTCCCTGTGGCGGGCGATGGGCTTCTCTTTGCCAGCGGTGCGGCGTTGGGTGGACGCGGAGATGAGAAGCTCGACGCGGCTGCAACGTGGAAGATGACCGTCCGGGAATTCGACCGCAATCACGACAACCAGATACAGCGCGACGAAATGACGAAAGGTTTCGCTTTCATACAGCGGCCGGAATTGCCCAAAGACAATCCCGGTTATGGTTTGCCCGTCCGAAGCATGGATACTCTGTTGAGGATCTTCGACTATAACAAGGACGGCGTCATCAGCGAGGCCGAATGGATGCAGTCGATGTCGGATTTCGCCGCCCGAAGTCAACCCAATTTGCTCGCTATTCGCCCCGGGGCAACGAGGGATGCCAGTCCATCGCACGTGGCCTGGGAGCTTCAGCGAGGCATTCCCGAGACGCCTTCGCTGCTCTATCTCCGCGGTAAACTTTACCTCTTGCGGGACGGCGGCATGCTGACCTGCCTGGAGGCGGCAACCGGCAAGGAAATCTTCCGCGAGCGAATCGGGGCGCCGGGACAGTACACGGCTTCACCTATTGCGGCCGGCGATAAGATTGTCACCGCCTCCACACGCGGGGTCGTGACGGTCATCCAGGTTGGTGGTGACAAGTTGAACGTTCTGGCGAGGAACGATTTCAGAGAGAAGGTTTTTGCGACCCCAGCTATCGCAGAGAACAAGATATACCTGCGGACAGTAGGACATTTATACGCCCTGGGCGAGTGAAGCGCACGGAACCGTCGGTCGCTGAGACGCCGTGCGGGAACGTCTTTACGGCGATAGAGGTTGATCTAATTTAGAGCTTGTCTTTTCGACAATATATGGCATAATGTGAAATTATCAGGCGATACGAATGGCTTATCAGCCGCAATAGAAAGGACCCCAGTTATGTCAGAGAAGAAGCATGTAGATCGTCGTGGTTTCCTCAAGAAGTCCATCGCGGCCTCGGCCGGCGTGTCACTGGGGCTTCGCAGCTTCGAGGAACAGAACTTAATGGCCCAGACGGCCGGCGGCTCGAACAGTTCCGCTAAGGCCGGTGGGAGCGGCAACAAGTTGCCTTTGGGCAAGATCAAAAACCTAAAGATCAGCCGGATATTCTGCGGCGGCAATCTGATCGGCGGCTGGGCGCACAGCCGGGACTTAGTGTATGTCTCGTCGTTAGTCAAAGCCTACCACACGGA
>CAYZAH010000554.1:1360-3755 GCA_964475805.1 uncultured Pirellulales bacterium
TACTGGTCGGCGACGCCGGAGGAAAACCGCAAACCGTTCGACGTCATCAGCGGCGCCAGCAGCGACCACGATCATTTCCACGACAATATGTGGTGTCGCAATCCTGGCGAGACCATCGAGTACATGAAGAATCTGGAACAGCCGTGGATCGCCTTCAAAGTCCTGGCCGCGGGCGCGTTTCATCCCAGGCAGACCTTCAAATACGTCTTCGAGGGCGGGGCTGATTTCGCGTGTGTGGGCATGTTCGATTTCCAGATCATCGAAAACTCGCTCATCGCCAAGAACGTCTTCGCCGGCACGATCGACAGGCAGCGTCCCTGGAGGGCGTAAGAAGAATCTGCCTTGGGAAACACGAGGCGGATAACTGGGCGGGCGGCTCGGAGAGAAATGCTCAGACGCGAATTTCTGAAAACGTCTGTTGCGACGGCGGTGGGTTTGCTGGTCGGCGGGAGGAGCATCCGCGCGGTCGGCGAAGAGAAAGCGTCGCGGCCGAACATTCTGTTCATCATGAGCGACGACCACGCCGCCCACGCCATCAGCGCTTACGGCAGCCGGGTCAACAAGACGCCCAATATCGACCGCATTGCGCGCGAGGGTATGCGCTTCGACGAGTGCATGTGCACGAATAGTCTCTGCGCTCCGAGCCGGGCGGTGATTCTCACCGGAAAATACAGCCACCTCAACGGGGTGACGGATAACAGCCGCCGGTTCGATGGCAGCCAGCAAACCTTGCCCAAGCTCCTCGGGAAGGCGGGCTATCAAACGGCCATCGTAGGCAAATGGCACCTCAAGACGCCGCCGGCGGGCTTCGACTATTCCAACGTCCTGCCCGGCCAGGGCGTGTATCACAATCCCGTCATGATCGAGAACGGAGTCAGGAAGAAGAACACCGGCTATGTGACCGATTTGATTACGGATGCAGCCTTAGAGTGGCTGAAGAACCGCCGGGCGGATGTGCCGTTCTTTATGATGCTTCATCATAAGGCCCCGCACGCCAACTGGGAGCCTGATGAGAAACATTTGAGTCTGTATGAACATTCCGATATCCCGGAGCCTCCTACCTTGAATGACACGTACGAGGGTCGGACGGATCAAATCAGGAATCACCGCCTTCACGTAGGGCCGAAACAGTGGGAGCTTCATTTCAAACGATTCGGCCCACTTCCGGAGGGTATGAGCGAGCAGGAGGCGAAGGAGCGGGTGTACCAGGTCTTCATGAAGAACTACTTGCGTTGCATCGCCTCGGTGGACGACAACGTCGGGCGGGTTCTCGACTATCTTGAACAGGCGGGATTGCGGGACAACACAATTGTCATGTACACGTCCGACCAGGGATTCTTTCTCGGCGACCACGGCCTTTACGACAAGCGTTTCATGTACGAACAGTCCCTGCGCATGCCGCTCCTGATGCGGTACCCGAAGGAGATATCCCCAGGTTCGGTAGCGGACGAGATCGTTCTGAATCTGGATTTCGCTCCAACCCTGCTGGATTATGCGTGTGCTTCAATCCCGGCGGATATCCAGGGCCGGAGCTTCCGCGCGATCGCGAGCGGCCGGACGCCCAGTGATTGGCGAATGGCGATGTACTACCGGTTCTATGAGTCGGCCTTCGGAATCGGACCCCAGGAGGGCGTCAGAACGCAGCGATACAAGCTCGTCCATTTTCTGTATGGCGATAAAGGCTGGGAACTCTACAACCTCGAAAAAGACCCGGAAGAGATGAAGAACCTGTTCGGCGATCCGGAACATCGAAGGCTGGTCGAAACACTCAAGGTGGAAATGGAAGCGCTCAAGAAACACTATGCCGTGCCTTCCTGAATGAAGGTCGTCGAAATCCTACGGTGTGAGTAGTTTCTCGTCAATAGCCTTTGAACTCTCTCATCCAGTCCGGCCAATCCTCCGGCCCGGCGCCGCCAGCTTTGGTCCAGGGGCCGTTTGGGTCGAAGTACTGGTGCCACTTGAGCGTCCACAACTCTTTGAGGCCGACCTTCCTGATCGAGCCATCCAGAAAAGCGCCGTTAATGGACCGCTCGTGCCGGTCGATGCAGAAGTATTGCATTGCGCTGAGTTGTGGATTGGCGCCCGCCGGAATTTCAGGTGGGCAGATGTCATCGGCCGGGGGCTTGTCCAAGTCGTGCGGACGGGATCCTCTCCAGATGCAGTCCAGGAAAACGGGCACCATGCTTGCATTACCCAGATCGGCAATCGAGCCTGTGCCACCGGAAGAGGACGAGGAATCGAGGAGCCAATCGTTCAGACCGTAGCTGCAGAATGACTTTGGCTCGAACAGCCACCAGGCGTGATACTTCGTACCGGCGCCGATGTACGCCATCGCCCAGTAACGCTCTTGGGTCAGGGCGCTGATGCCGAGGTCCGTCGGGAGTTGTTCGGGCTT
>CAYZAH010000555.1:0-3752 GCA_964475805.1 uncultured Pirellulales bacterium
ATTCGCTCAAGAATTTGCTGAAAGAGCATTCTCGGGACAACCGCTTCGGCCATATAGAACACCACGCACCTCGAATGCCTGACCACCTTTGCTCCGATTTTGATCAGTTTGTCACCCAGTGTTCACAAAGACTACTTCTTCACTGACTTTGACTTTGGCAATGCCAGCCGCTCTAACAAAAGATCACCCAAGTTTCTTCTCCGTTTATCCAAACTTCTCCCCTAGCATCGGTGCCTATGGAAACAAATGTCAGTGGTGGGTTCGTCAAGGTGTAGTCCGGTATAGGCTCATACTTTGGAGTCATGGCATAACCTAATTTCCCTCTACGAAGCCTGGAACAAACCGGAAAAAGCCAACGAGTGGCGGATAAAATTAGCACAAATAGAAGATTTTAAAGAGTGACATGTCACTACCTAAACAGCTCCAATTCTTCGAGTCACAAAGTGTCGCATTTCCTTGATACGGTGCGTTACCAAAATGTCTCCACAGACACTGATTATGCCCTAACGTCAGCCGATGAATATCATTTTTTTGGCTTCACAACCACTTTCCCAAACGCGCCATAGTATTCAATGTACTTTGTGAGAGAAGAGCTGGCCACTTTCTCAAGCTGCGAGGCGCCGGACCAATAGGTGCGGCCAAGGCTGAGTCCCCGTGACGACCGGGATTCTGTGGCACTTTGTGCCGGACAAATGCTGCGGCCTTTTTCATATTCGTTCTTACGGCGCGGACTTTCTACCGATTCTGTCAAAAGGTATGGGGCTGAAGCCCTGGGCATAGGCAGGAGAGCTGGGGTTGAGACGGAAGTCTCCGTTGGCCGCGTCGAGGAAAAGAGGGTCGACGTTGACAAGGTTGTCTTTGGATTCGACCGCCTCCGGCGTGGCACCCCACGTGATTTTCAACAGATCGCCATTGACGCAGATATTGTGTCTAACGATGACATTACCTGGCGGGATACCGTCATTTTTCGCGTAATAGGCTTCCAGATCGGCAAGCCGCGGATACTCCGTTCGATAGGGCGGCTGGCGCCACTTCATGTCCTCCAGCCTTTGTTTCATGGTCTTGTAGACCATATTGTGCCAGACAGGTGATTTACTCATGCCTCGGCCGTCCAGCTCAACAGCCGGATTGCAGTCGATGAAGATATTGTTTTCGACTTTGAAGTCCCGGCCACCGCCCAGAAACACTGCCCGGTGCAGTCTCCAGAGGATATTGCCGTAGATTTCAGTGCCGCTGACGCAATCATCCATATAGATGCCCATCGATCCCATACCGACACCTCCGGTGTGGTGGATGAAATTGTAGCGGATGATGTTGCCTCTAAACGTATAGTCTCTACCCGTGTAGATCGCACCCACGTCGCCGGTCTCAAGACAGACGTGGTGGATCTCGTTGAGCTCGATCATGTGCTCGTTGCCCGAGAAGAGGATTGCACAGTGGGGGTGATCGTGGATCAGGTTGTTCGCGGCGACAATGCCCACGCCTGCCATGGAAATGGCCGGGGCGTAGCAGCGGGACCAGCGGGCGACATGGTGAATGTGATTGTTCCGAGCGTAGTGGCCGCAGGGCGTCAAGGTCCGGCGATCTCCACCCGTCAGTGAAATGCCGCCGTCGCCGGTTTCCGAGATGGCACAGTTCTCGATTCCGTGGTGATCACCGCCGTTGACCACGACGCCGGAATTGCCGACATCACGAATTGTACAACCCGTAACCCGGTCGCCCGTGCCCCCTTTGATCGAGATGGCATTGCCCCGGCTGCAGGCGAAGGTCAAGCCGCGAAGCTTGACATAGGAAACGTTATCCAAGAGTAACAGGGGGTTCTCCACCAGCGAGACTGTAACATCGCCGTCATTCATAGGGGCCGGAGGCCAGAAGTACAGGATACCCGTCTTGCGGTCGAGGTACCATTCGCCGGGCTCATCCAGCTCTTCGAGGATATTGAGAAAATAGAAACGTTGGCCGGCGCGGAAGCCGTAGTTGCCGTAAGGCGGACTGGTCTTGATCAGGCGCTTCTTCGTGTCAAGGCTCGCGATATGCTCGTACGAATTGGCCCAATCGTATGCCCAGTATCCGTGGACCCAAATGTCGTTGGTCTCCACCCATCGGCCAGGCCGGTCCCCCTCATAGTAGAAGCCCGCGGCAAGTTGGCCCAGGGTACCGCCGTGTTCGTCCCCCGTCGGCTCTGGAAATCCAGCAATCTTCAGAAAAGCCTTATTGGGCCAGCGTGAGAGAGTCATAGGCTGGTCCTTGAAGAAAAGCTCCAATCCTGCCGGCACCGTCGCCCGGCCAAACCCTCTCGAGCGTAGTTTACCGAAATTGCTGATACCCTGTGTCTTAAGGTTTGTGTGGAGGACGTTTCTACGAGCGGCCGGCTCCAGCCTTCTGAGGATTGCGTCATCATTCACCGTTTGCCAACCAGTGACGGCCTTGCCTCCGGAAATCCGCACCTGCCCCTCCGTTGTGGCCCGATACACAATCGGCTTGTTGGGCTCGCCGGAGTTCTCATTCGTCAGAACAAAGCCCGTGTCCAGGGAGTAGGTTCCCGGTGCAATCCAGATCGTGACCCCACCTTGCGGCAAACCCGTGGAAGCCTTCAACTGGCGAACGACGTCTCTCGCTCTCTGTAGCGTGGCAAGCGGTCCGCCGCCATTGCCGTCAGGCGAGGCTTCCCGGCCGGACCAGTCATCCCTTCCCGATACCGAGACGTAGAAATCGGTTGCGGCTAATCCGGCATTGTCCAGAGACAGCAACACACCGAGAAGAACGAGAAGGTTGAGCACGTTCCTGCTGAATAAGCATCTTGTCGACATGGGATCCCTTTCATATTATCGAGCGGCTCCTGATCTCTTGCGCGAGGCAGGGCATCGTTTTGTCAGTATTGTAGCCGATGAGTGACCCTTTGTTAAGGACTTCGAGCGAAGGTATGTGGCGGTTGTACCGCGTCGCATTGTCTACAGCCATTCTATGAATGAGTGTGCTTGCAGACTGGTGGTTTCTGTTGCTCTGTTTGACATTCTGTGGTAAAACCACACAATCGTAAAATGAATCACGGAATGCTACTTTTCCTACGCTTGCGTATTCGAGGATTTGACTTGATGAGAATCCTAATTGGCCAATCAGTTACGGCGAAAGTTGCGTGCGTTCTTTGCCTCTCCCTGTTCATGTTCAGTCCACGCACGTGGGCGGCAGAGGCCGAGCCCACCTCCGCTGACTCCTGGCACGTTGGCACACCCATCGCTACCTACTGGGCCGGTCCATCACTGACCGATGCCGTCGCACAGCAGATGGTCGAAGGCGGCTTCAATCTCGTCTGGTGCGGCAGTGAAAAGGAACTTGACGTGGCGCACCGTCACGGCTTGCGCGGCCTGTTAACCAACGGTCTGCTCACACCCGCATCGCTCGACGATCCCAAACGCCGCGAACAACTTAATGCGCTCATCGCCCGCGTTGGCAAGCACCCAGCACTCTATGCCTACTACCTCACAGACGAGCCTAATGCATCACAGTTCCCTTCGCTCGGCAAACTGGTCGTCTATCTGCGCGAACGCGACCCACTGCACCTGGCCTACATTAACCTGTTTCCGACCTACGCCAATAACCAACAACTCGGCACCAAAGGCGACGTGGTTACGGCCTACAAAGAGCACTTGCGCCGTTACATCGAACAGGTGAAGCCTTCCCTTATCAGTTACGACCACTATCAGTTCAGGCTCAAGGGGGATGGCAACCAGTACTTTCTGAACCTGGCGATG
>CAYZAH010000556.1:0-3744 GCA_964475805.1 uncultured Pirellulales bacterium
TGTTGGCGTGTATAGGCTTGTTTGGCAGGCTGACCGCCCCGGCTGAGGCGGCCTCGTCAACGGTCACAGTCACCGCCGCGACGGCCGAAGTCGGGCTGACCGCCACGATTTTGGGCACGGCGGGCTCGAAAGCCGGCGTTGCGGCGGTGGTGGTGATAGCCGCCACACTCGCCGGCATCGGCGGGCTGTCGCTCTTCTCGTCGGAGCCTCCACCGCCCACAACTCCGTCTCCTATGCAGAGAGCCGACGTCAGGAGCCTTCATTTCACGATGCAGTTGCAGAATCCGGACCCGAACGCCACCACCAGCCTGAGCAGCAAGGGAGCGTACGAGCACTGGTTCTACCTGCCCGACGGCGTGGACGGTCCGCTCCTGATGCGGATGCAACGATGGAATCCGCAGCAGACCGAGAAGCTCTGCTCCTGGCTCCAGGACGCTCAGGCCAACTACTACTTCGACAGTGGCCTCAATCGCATACACATTTCCAACTGCCGGGTCTGCTGGAGCAATCTGAGAGTCCGCCGGCTGCCGACCGACAGCAAGGAGTTCATCGACTTCCTCTCGCTCGTCGAAGGTGACGCGGTCGGCTTCAGCGCATACACCCGCGACCCGAACACCAGCTTGCTGACGAGCCTCGTGGACTACAGGTTCGTCAATGCACCCCAGTTCGAGACCGAGTATCAATACAACACCGTGGACGAGGAGCAATTCCGCTATGATTGGCCGGCGGACATTCCCGTCGTGGACGAGCGCGACCCGATGCACAAAAGAGGCTGGACGTACTTTCGTCTGAGCGGCAACGTGGGTGGGCAAGCTCTCTCCGGCCGAGGATGTATCCCGTTCTTCTACGATGCGGCCAAAGCTCATCCGGCCTGGATCATCCTAAACGTCGGAAACATGCTCCAAGTCGCCGACAGTCAAAAAGGCGCACATTTGCGACGTGCCGATGGGAAAACAGTGGCCTATCCGTCGGGCACTTTCTTCAAGGGCTTGGCCCGGCCGTGGATGGGTTTGCACGCCGCCGACGTCGTCCGCCGGGACGCCGTTGAGGAGCGAATCTGGTTCAAATCCGAGGGAATGGACAATAAGGACTACGTGGCCGTGACCGTTCTGTATGAAGGCGAGGACGAGGCGATGGACCTGATATACGCCGTCGATATGGAAAATGACATGATTAGGGACATCAAGTTCACGTCGGGGAATGAGCCACGAGGCTCGCTGCTGTTTTCCTATCTTCAGGACGTAGACGGCCTTGGCGATGAATTCACCGAACCGGTCGTCCCAACCGCCTCCAAAGCCCCCTGCCACTCGAGTCCGGGAATCCTGTGGCTGGTCCACCTGGCCGAGGGAGACCTGGACAAGCAAGCTCTTTGATGCGGGCTGCATCTGAGGCCCGTGAATGCGGCATAGCCTGATTTGAGGATTTGCGAAAAAACATTGACAAAAGTACGAAGGAACGTGTAGGATCATCCATAGAATCCGCACCTTGGCTTGCACAGCGCGCAGAAGACGGGTCGCCGGTCCGAACGGGAGATTAACCTCATACTAAGGAGATCAGCAAAATGGGAGACAAAGCCAAAATCTTGTGCATCGCGTCGGCGGGAGTGCTGGTTCTCGCGTTGACAGCCGGCGCTCAGGAGGAGCAATGGCTCCAATATCACAGCGAGCGTGAAGCCTATCAGATCATCGGCGATATGACTATGGTGCGCCCGACGTCTGTCTCCGGCAAGCCCGAGGACGTTCAGTTGCCTGAGTTCAAGGCGGCCGAACCCTATTTCGCCAAATGGTCTACACCCATGGCGAAGGATGGTTACCTGTGGATGGCCCTCGACCAAACCAGCGACAGCGGCCCGTGGGACCGGTTGTACATCGACTCGAACGCTGACGGGCGTCTGGACGACGAAACGGCTGTGACGCCCTACCAGACCGAAACATCCTACACACTCTTCGGCCCTGTGAAAGTGGTCTTCGATACCGAGGACGGACCGGTGAGCTATCATCTCAACTTCCGGGTCTACGTCTCCAACGGCCGGGTTCGACAAATCTACATCACTTCGGGCGGCTGGTACGAGGGAGAGGTCACCGTCGATGGCCAGAAGATGTATTGCATGCTGATCGACTACAACGCCAACGGCACGTTCAGCGATGCCTCGCGCGACCCCAGCGGTTGCGACCGTATCCGAATCGGCCAGAAAGGCACCCGAGATACGAATTATGTAGGCAAGTACATTGAGGTTGACAAGACGCTTTACCAAGCCGAAATCTCCCGAGATGGTGCTTTTGTCAAATTAGCGAAGGCCGAGGGCGTGAAATTCGGCAACGTTCGCGTGCCGGAGACGATTGCGGAGTTTTCGGCGGGCGGGGAGAACGGCCTGTTCACCCGTAAGCCGGACAAGGGCCTGCTTTCGCTGCCCGTTGGCGCATATCGTGTCAACTCGTGGTCCATCGAGCGCACGGACGACAAAGGCATGAAATGGCAGCTTCAGGGCCGGTACTTCCAAGGTGGGGGTGATTTCGAGGTTGCCGAGGGGACCGAAACGCCGCTGGAAATCGGCGAGCCGATCACGACGAGTCTAAGCGTCCGGCAAAACGGCGATAACTTCGAGTTCGAAAAAGCTTTGCGCGGCCCGTTAGGCGAGTACGTCTCTATTAGCCGGGGCGGGCAGGACGTTCGCGAACTGTGGAAGATGGAGGGCAAGAACGAGGACGGAACCTTTGCCAAGCTCTATCCAATACCTGATCAATGAGGCGCCGATTGCCAACTCTCGCGTCGAGAGTTAGAAAAGATCAAGGGTCCACTGTCCTTTACCCTTCAGCCTCAAGGCCCGTTCAAGTCTGTGACCAAGGCGTATATCTTGGCGCTCACGCCTATAGAAATTCCCGAAGCGGAGCGCAAGCTCGTTGCCTGGTGGAAGTTCGATGAGAGCGAGGGCGACACTCTTAGTGATTCGTCCGGCAATAACCATAGCGGCGCGCTCGTCGGAGGACCGCAGTGGCAACCGGCCGGTGGCAAGACTGCCGGCGCGCTGGCCTTCGACGGCGTGGATGATTGCGTTGACTGCGGGTCGAACGACGATCTGAACCTTGCAAAAGCGGTTTCCGTCTCGGCCTGGATCAAGCTTGCCGAATCCGCGAAGGATCAGAAGATTGTCAGCAATCAGGACAACGTGTCCGGGGGCTACAAAGTAAGCCTGTATGACAACAAGCTTGAACTGGAAATCCGAGACGTCGGCAACATACCCTCGCAAAACAGGTCTGTTGGCGGCGGCACCGTACTGGAGCCTGACGTCTGGTACCACGTGGTCGGCACATATTCGCAAGGCGGTGGGATCAAGACCTACGTCAATGGCAAGTTGGACAGGGAGCTTGGGGTATCAGGCATGCTTGCTCCGTCGGCTGGAACGGTGAAGATCGGTTGTGAGCCGTTTGAGGACGCGTACTGGTTCAAGGGACTCATGGATGATCTGCAAATCTACAACTACCCTCTATCCGAGGATGAGGTAGCGTCGCTCTACGCCGGCCAGCCTCCTTTGGTGCCGGTCGTTGCCCAGATCGAAACCCCGACCGACAGCGCCGAACCGTCTGGAAAGACAAGGAGCTGGATACCCATCGTGATGATCCTGGCCATCGCCATCGTCGTCGGTGCGCTGGTAGCCGCCAAAAAGAGAACGGCATCTTAGACAAAGCAGTTTGGATTACAGAGGGGGTAGTTACATTTAAGGGAGGTTGTATGCGCCCACATTGG
>CAYZAH010000557.1:0-3737 GCA_964475805.1 uncultured Pirellulales bacterium
CGGGCCGCGAGGACGACTGTCACGAATCCGAGAGCCAGCGACAGTATGACAATTCCGGCTTTTCGCTTTCTCACAGAGAACGTCATCGCCCTGCCCGGGCACTCAACTGGATACCTTGTTAAACGGTAGGACATCAGCGTCACTGCTCGCCCTCTTCGGGACTTGGCGTCTTTTGCTCCTGCGGCTTGAGCAGATTGGGTATGTGAAACGTCTCATAGCGCCGGATCAGATCGACGACCTCTGCGCTCACGAGAAATTCCGCCCGTTCGCGGGAATACCCAAGAGTAGTGTAGGGAAGGAACGCCTTTTCCGAGTTGTGACAATCGGCGCAACGAACGGGTGTTTCGACGCAGCGCCGATGGATGAATTTGTTTGCAATGACCTTCTGCTGGTCACCCAGCGTGTCCCTGCGTTTGAGAAACTCCTGTGCGAAACTCTCCTCTTCTTCAAACCTGAGAGGATGGGGGTGGTCTTCAGGACCATTCACAGGCACGATCTTCGCGTCATACTCACCCCAGGGATGATCGGCCATTTTCGGGATCGGACACACTTTGCCCTCGGTCATGTCCGCCCAGCCAAAACGTGTGAGCTCGACGTCGTCTTTCTCCCGCACGTGGCAGACCTGGCATGAAATGAAGAGGTTGTGCATATTGAGAAAAGCGCGCAGTTGCGGCGTTCTGGAATGGGGAGTCTGCCCGTGGCATTTGACGCAGAAGTTCCACTTGTCGGCTTGGTACCATCGTCCAATGTGATGGAAGTGGCCGGGGAGCTTCGGCTCCAGGAACTCCCATTCCCCAAGGTATCGCACGACCTTCTTGTCGGTCAGCGCCAGAACGCTGTCGAACATTTTCGTATCGGCCGCTTGTACGTTCTCGCCCGCAAGGGGATCTCCCAGCGTGCCGATGAGGTACACGGTCAGCCACG
Organism: uncultured Pirellulales bacterium; assembly: GCA_964475805.1. Classification (GTDB taxonomy): domain Bacteria; phylum Planctomycetota; class Phycisphaerae; order Sedimentisphaerales; family Anaerobacaceae; genus JAFGTG01. The sequence goes on from CAYZAH010000557.1 coordinate 925, forward strand.
TTCCCGCTCCTATGAGGATAATACTCCACATTCCGACGTAGAGAAAAAGAAGAAACCGTTTCGAGAGGTTCGTTCTATGACTCATAGCGTCACCTCCTTCCCCGCAACAAAATCATCTACCTCGCCTCCGTGTTCTTCGGCAAACGCTCGGGGTGAGATTTTACCGTTGAGTATCATACTGGAGAGCGGCGAGACTCCCGGTCTTCCGAAAACGCCCGGGATGTGTACAAGCGTGATATGCGCCACAGCCAGAAGAGACTCGTACGTATGGGCCAGATAAGCGACGTTCAGCGCCCAGCCCGGCAGTATATGGCTGGATATGCTCTCGGCCCAGAGCAGGATGCCGGTGATGCCCAAAAGTGGAATCCCCCAGAAGAGACCGAGATATTCGAGCTTCTCTTTCCAGGAGTAGTGGCCGTAGCCGGGCCGCTCAGGGCTCAGGAAAAAGACGTATTTCGCCCACGTGAACAAATCTCTCACGTCGCGCCACTTGGGGATCATCGGCAGGGCCAGGATAGCATTGATCCAGGCCTTGAGTCCTCGTTGATCCCTCTGTTTCAGAGATCGCCGGACGTTCACCAAAATGAAGACGATATGGAGAGCGAAGCCAACCAGTAGCGCGACGCCGGCGATGCGATGCACAATCGGAGCCCCGTGAATCCCACCGACCAGGTCATAGAGAAACGGCGCCCAGAACGCCTTCGGGAATTTCATGGGAAATCCCGTCAAGCAAAGGACCACGAAAACCGTGACAAGGAAAACATGTTGTATCCTCAATGTTAGTCTAAAACGTTGTATCCCACCCTCGGTAGCCGCCCTCTTTTCCGCAATTTGGGTCAAACGTTCGACCTCCGCCTCCGCTTGATGGCTCGGAAAAAGCTCCCGGACGAGGCCGAGCACGTTGAGAGTCAAGATGGGCAGTAGAATGCCAAGAGTAGCAATCACGAAGAACAATGCGACTCCAAACGCCAGGGGGTGTGTTTGGGGATCACGGTTGGCGTGAACATCGAAAGAGGCGAGAGCCGGCGTAGCCGAACTGTGGCAGTCTTCCGTGCTGCAGGTCGAGGGACGATTGACCGGATGAACGGAGGACCGTGGGTCCGCCTGAGCATGCATTTCGTGGACGCTGTCTTGCCGAGCGTGGCAGTCCAGACAATCGGGTGACAAAGACGAACCGAGGAGGACGGCTTTGCCGTGGTACGTCTCCAGATAGCTCGATACAACGTCTGAGAGTCCATGACGCCGGGCAAAGGCCGGATCGCCGTGGCAACTGGCGCACATATTCACCACTTCGCGAGGATCGCGGGCCTTGTGCAGCCTGGTTGTGACGTGAGAATAGAAGTAGCGGACAAAATTTTCATCCGAATGGCATAGGATGCAGCGGCTGATGGCTCGCTCCGAAACGCCGGCTCGGGTCTGCTTGAAAATAGACACGGGCCGGAAAAGAGGTATATCGTGGCAATCCTTGCATTGAGGAAAGTCCTCGGGAGAGTTTCGCGGCGTGCCGTCCTGTGACATCGGCGCATGAACGCTATCTTGAAGGGCGTCTTGCACCTTTGCATGTGTAAAGATGATTTCTCGCGTGGGCTCTTCGATGTGGCAGCTACGCAGGCAATCTACCGGCTGAGCATTGTCGTGCGGAATCTTCTCTATGTCGGCGTGGCAACCTTTGCACGTGACACGCGCGTGAGGGCCGCGGCTAAACAGTGTCTCGTCCACGTAGAATAAACGGTAGTCACCATCCTTGTCCACACGAGCAAGGCCGCGGAAACGGTGGCACATGAGACAGTTTTCCGCGTCCACCGCGTACAGCGCCGGGGCAAGCGTAATGACCAGCGTCAGGGCAAGAAAGCCCAGCAATCGCATATGACTATTGTGCTTCATTCAATACCTCATTTCTGATGACACGCTCTACAGGCATTGTCTCCTTCCCGAGCCCGAAGGCGATGACGTATGACTTTCTTGGGTTCGGCGCCGATGGAGCGAGGATTCCAACGCGGCAAAAGTCCTTCCTCATGAGGATTGTGACAACTCCAGCACGTGAGGCGACCCTGGGCGTCCAGCGGAATTGATTTCGGCATACGTTTGGCGGCGCGGACGTATTCAAGGAGCTGCTTGAACGGCAGGTGCATCCCAGGCTCCATCTCATACGCAGCCATGTACGACTGCATCTGCGCCGAAGGCTTTGTGTGCACGTGGGGATTGCCCGCAGGGTGGTCCGCCGATACCGAGTGGCAATTATTGCATAATCCAGGCCCCGTCCTACGGAGGTCAGGGAACGTTTGCTCCGCAACGGAGGCGCCGACCTCCGGGACGCTGACGTGGCACCATTGACACTTATCCGCTTTCGTCTTGTTGCCTTCAAGCTGGTCGTGCACGTTGAATGGCTTGTAAAGTTGGGGTATATGACAGCGAAAACAAAAGACCATAGGGTCGGACGAAGGCGTTCCTCGCAGGAGATTACGGTTGGGCGCAGCGGTTGGCTGGCCGGCTATGCATTGCGACGCGACGTCATGACACGTCAAACAGGTGAGCTTTCCATCCTCGAGGAGAAAATCGGAGGGCATTCTCTCCAAGATCGTGGCGCTTGGGACGAGGTTGACGGGATGTACCTCACGGGCAGCGTGCTGTCCATCGTGGCAGGATTCACATAGTCGCAATATATTTGCCCCAAAGGTCAGAGTGCCTTTGCCACCAACAGCGGATATATGGCAAGCCGAGCAAAGTGCTGGATTTCCATGAGGGTTGTTGGTCGATGGCTTTTTCCCCGTGCCAGCCTGTCCCTTTTCGGCGAGGAGCTGTGCCAAAAGCAA
>CAYZAH010000558.1:0-3736 GCA_964475805.1 uncultured Pirellulales bacterium
ATGACCATCGGGAAGGTCATCGCCAGCGCGATCGCCAGAAACAGCCACGCCGCAAAGAACTTGCCTAACACCGCTTGCGTTATCGTGATTGGCAAAGTCAACAGCAATTCGATTGAGCCAACCTTGCGCTCCTCAGCCCACAGCCGCATCGCTGTCGAAGGCACCATCAGCACGAATAATAGCGGTAGATTGGTGAAGAAGGCGTGCATATCCGCCTGTCGCATCTCGTAGAAGCCCTCCTTGAACGTCAAATACCCCGAGAAGAACAGGAAAATGAAGAGAAACACATACGCAAGGGGAGTGGTGAAGTAACTCTTCAATTCCCTTTTGAATACAGCCACAAAACTATTCATCTGAGGCTCCCAGTACAAATCGTTATTGACTATTGGCAATCATCAGGCCACTTTCGTCCTTGTGATCTTGCGGAAAATCTCGTCCAGGCTCGCGTGGTGCTCCTCTTTCAACGCTTTAGGCGTGGAGTCCACCAGGATGCGGCCTCGGGAGATGATGATCGTCCGCGAGCAGACGGCCTCGACCTCTTCGAGAATGTGTGTCGAGACGATGATGCACTTGTTTTTCGACATATTGTTGATGAGCTTCCGGACCTCGTACTTCTGGTTGGGGTCCAGGCCGTCCGTCGGCTCGTCGAGGATCAGCACGTCCGGGTCGTGAATCAGCGCCTGAGCCAGGCCCACGCGCCGCTTGTAGCCTTTCGACAGCGTTTCGATGGTCTGATGGTAGACCGAATCGACCGAGCACAGCGGGACGATACGGTCGAGCGTTTGCTTGCGTTTTTGGCCCTTGATCTCCCTGACGTCGCAAATGAAGTTCAGGAATCCTCCCACCGTCATTTCAGGGTATGCCGGCACGTTCTCGGCTAAATATCCGAGCGATTTCCTGACCCCGACGGGATCCTTGAGGATGTCATGGCCGCACACCGTGGCCGTACCGCTGTCGGGTTCGAGAAAACACGCCAGGATGCGCATCGCCGTCGTTTTGCCGGCGCCGTTAGGCCCGAGCAGGCCCAGGACCTCTCCCTTGCCGACATCGAACGAAATGCCGTCAACGGCGACGACCGGCCCGAAGCTGCGCCGAAGGTCTTTGACTTGTATCATTTCCATCTCCACAAAACATGAACGTGTCTGTGTTAGGCCAACAGGCCGTCGGGAAACCAGGAAGGGGCGATCAAGGCTTGACCTCAAGGGCTTATCAGGATGTCAGAGAAGTTCACGTGCCCGGCAGACACGTCAGTTCGTTCCCGATATCCTTGAGGGGACCCTGATATTCTGCACCCTGACAACCTGGTGACCTGATATCGTCATTTCATAATTTCTGTCCCGAACTCTCCCTCTCTCCGATCTAAAAACAGAATAGTGTACTTAGAAATTCTTGACAGTCAATACCCATTTTCGGATTATTTTGTTCGTAAGTACTGACCAGAAAAATAGCAGGCGTTATGAGCAAAGTGGCAACGGTAGGGTTCGTCGATTATTTCAGCAGCATCGCGCGGGCTCTGGATCTGATCGACGCTCCGGCCGCGCTGCCTCAAGACGGGCTTATCATCATCAAGCCGAATCTGACCAATTCTTCGCCGCCGCCGGTCACGACGAGTGTCGATGCCGCTGAGGCGGTTTATCGGTACTGCAAAGCGCACACAAAAGCCGAAATCGCCATCGGCGAGGGCTGCGGAAGCGGGCGCACGGCTGACGTATTCGCTTCGCTCGGATACGCGCAACTGGCTCGGAAACACGGCTTGCAGCTCATCGACTTCAACGAGTCTGAGACTGTGTTGCTCAAAGACGACGCGGCTTTGCAGCTCAAAGAATTTCACATGCCGCGAGTCGCACAGCAGGCCTTCATCATCTCACTACCCGTGTTGAAGGACCATAGCTTCACGAAGACCACCATCGCGATGAAGAATATGTTTGGCCTCGCGCCAGGCAAGTTCTATGCCGGCGGATGGAACAAGTCGAAGTTGCACCATCCCTCGACGCACAAATCCGTCGTGGACATCTGCCGGTACAAACGGCCCGACTTGTCGATTGTGGATGCCTCCGTCGCTCTGACGGGAATGCATCTGGCGGGCAAGAAGAAAAAGATCGGCCTGATTCTCGCCGGCTTCGACCCCGTGGCCGTGGATACTATCGGCACCGAACTCCTCGGCCACGACCCGAAAAAGCTCCCCTATCTCGCTCTCGCCCACGGCCTCCTCGGCGACATGGACAACATCGAAGCCGTGCGTGCCTGATATTGTGTGACATTTGGACTCAAGGGACAAGCCAGGAGGCGCGGAAGGTTTTTTTGTGGGGATCGAGGAGGAATTTGTTCTCGCAGGTTCCGTCGTTGCGATATTCGCCTTCGGCGCACTCGTGCGGGCCGGCTACTTTGATCAGCAGTGAGCCGTCGTCGCTCAAGAGGAGTAGGCGGTTCGAGTTATCAAACGGGATCAGTGCTTCCGGGCTGAAATGGCTCGCTTCTGAGACGAGCTTCTGTACGAAGACGGGTTGGCTTTCTCTGTTGCCCGACCAGCGGTATAGGACGAACTCGTTACTCTCATTAGCCGCACCCGCGATGATGAAGTACGCTCTGTGGAACGGAGAATATTCCATACTTCTGATTCCGAGGCCGTCCAGGTTCCACAACATCGGCTGACCGAAAACTGGCGTCTCACTTTCAACGACACGGTCCGGATTAAGTAAGGGCACAACGAGAGCCGATCTTTGGTCAGCGAGCCTATCTACAGGCCGAGGATTTCTAAAACCGATATAGATTGTCTTGCCATCGGCGGAGGCGCAGAGTCCTTCGATATTGAGTCCCTCCCTTTTGGGTGCGAGTCTCTCTCGGTTTCTCTTGTTCAAATTGGCATAGAGTCGTGTGGCCTTGGCGAGACCCAAGCCGGGCGCTGTTTTCGTTTTCAGAAGGTCTTGCACGAGAGTCTTGTAGGGCTTGCCAACTGGGCGGAGGGTGACGTGTTTATCGTTGATGTGCACGTCCGTGGCGAAGAAACGGTAGCGGTTGGGTCTGAGCTTGCCGTCTTTGTTCCGGCCATGCGATGTGATCCAGTAGATGCGCCGGCCGATCTTCGTTGCCCCCTCGATATCCGCCTCCGGATGCTCAGGATCGACATCGAGAAAAGCCGTCATGTCATACGAGGAAACCGGAAGCCCCGGCTGCGTGACACTGTAGAGTCTGAGTACGTTGTTCTCGTCGTCGGCCACGATGAATGAGTCATCGTTTATCGCGACCGCCGCTGAGGCATCGCTGGTCCCGCGGAAGACGAGCGGCTTGGCGATGGTCGCATCGAAACACAACAGGGCAACACATATTGTCCAAACGATGGGTTTCTTTGTCATTCGACGATCAAAATTACATCTGCTTGACGTCTGCGGTCCAGGCTTCATGCAGTTTCGTGAGCCGTTCGACAACATCCGAGTGGGCATCGGCGATGTTTTTCGTCTCGGTGACATCCATGGACATATTGCTCAGGAAGTCCGGCACTTTCGGGATCTTCCGGCCTTTGTACTCTGTAGCAGGGCCGTTGTGGACGAGTTTCCAGTCGCCCTGGCGCACCGCCCAGTGGTTGCCGGATTCCCAATAGAGGATGTCGTGAGGGGACGGGGCGTTGGCCGATTCGATCACGGAGGTGATGCTCGTGCCGTCGATCTTGCGGTCCGGCGGTTTGACGCCGCAATACTCGGCGATGGTCGGCATCCAGTCGATGCTGATGGCGACCTGG
>CAYZAH010000559.1:0-3729 GCA_964475805.1 uncultured Pirellulales bacterium
CTGATGAATCCGACGCTGGAAGTCGTCGATGGTCAAACGGCACAAATAAAAACTGACCAAAGCTCGCTTGAGGTCACCGTCGAATCGGTCAAAGACAACCATATTGCTATACAAGTAAAAGCAGACCTGAGTTCCCAAATCGCTACGGGAGGCGAAGGAAAGATACCGATGATCTCCAGGCGCAGTTTATCCAACTTTGTCAGCATCAGCTCAGGTCAAAGCCAGATTTTAGGCGGCATGATACGTCCGGCAGCACGCACCGGCTCCGACAGCACTGCAAAAGTCTCACAAACCCCTGCCAGAGAGCTAATGTGCATCGTAACTGCAAGCATCGTCGCCCCGGCTGCCGACAGAGTTCAGCAAAAAAAGCAAATTACGATCAGTGGACAATGCCGTGACGCCAGCGGACATCCGCTCACGAACGCTCAGGTCCTGGTTTACTGCCTGGACTATAATCGACGTACAATGAAGCAGATAGCGGAGGGTCGAACCGATTCTGAAGGTCGCTTCAGCCTGGGGTCAGTCGCACCGCTAAGCGAGGAAGACCACGGGCGTAGAAGATACCTGGTCTTCGTACCCGCTGACGGCCATGGGCCAGCATGGAAAGGCATCTTTAATAATACAAGCTCATTGGAGCTGACAACGTACGACTCGGCTGTCATCTCCGGCTGCGTTGTAACGGAGGATTCCAAGCCGGTAGCCGGGGCGAAGGTTTGGGTTCGGGGGATCGTCCCGCCGGATGCCACCGAAGACCCGGCATCACGGGCCAACGACTTTCACACGATTGCACCGTTGCCAGAATGGTCCGCCATTACGGAACAAGACGGCTCCTTCCGCATCCCCGGCGTGCCCAATGGAGCGAGGATACAATTGATCGTATCGCATCGTGATTGTGCGGAGAGCCTGGTTTACGTCAAGCCCGGTTTGGACGCGACGATTAAAGTGCAACCGGGAGCGGTCATTACCGGCCGGGTCCTCTATGGAAAAACAGGACAGCCCGCCGCCGACGTCATGGTCCAGGCCCAGGGAGTTGAGAGTGTCCCGATCCCGGGTGGAAGAATAAAACCCTGGGGAGAGACCGTTACGGATGAGCAAGGCCAATACACACTCGAATCTTTATACGGCACCAAATATAACATTTGGGCGGAAGCGGAAAATCTCACGGTCGTAGCCCTGGATTCTTTCCAGGCCAAAACGGGTGAGACGATCCAGGCGCCGGACTTGCATTTGATCGAAGGCGGATTCATCACCGGCCGGGTTATCGACGAAGCGACCGGTCAACCGGTCAAGCCCGGTAAGTATTCGGATGTAGCCATTTATGGTCCATCTCGGCCAAAGAGCGGAGCGGCAGTAGAATCCTCAGACATTCGCGACGACGGTTCCTTTCGCATCCGCGTCGCACCCGGTCGAAACTATATCTACTTGAGGCCGATGGCTGAGTGGGCCAGAGGAAAAGCAATCGTCAGCCCTCCGAGCCGCTGGATCAACGTGATCGAGGACCAGACTGTCAATGTCGAGTTCAAGATTCGAAAATTTTCAAAAGAAGAATTGGACGCTGAAGCAGAACGCATGCGGAGAACCAAAACAATAATCACCATTCCGAAAACGCTCGATGAACAGAAACCATCAGTGAATAACCAGTCGGAGGATGCAAACGTTCGAAAGGTCTATGACGTTTCCGATTTGCTTGGAACAACATGCCTTCAACCAAGCGATCTCGCCGGTTATATTACGGAACACGTCGAGCCGAAAAGCTGGTATGCTCTGAATAAGACAGCACGTGGAATGATAACGATATGCCCCGACGCAAGACGGGCAAACAAAATTGCGATTGTCCAAACGCCCGAGAATCACGCGAAAATCGAACACCTCCTGGAAGAAGTGCGTCGCTCCCCGGATGAGCTCATAAAAGCCAAAACCAACATCCTGATCGAGATGCGGATACTCACGGCCGACGACGCATTCATGTGGCAGATCGGCCTCAATCCACATTCGGTGGCCGAGTCGAGAAACTGGAAGAACTATCTTGTCCACACATCTGACGATTCAACCAGCTTCGTGATCGATCCGCTCCACGCGGACTTGATTCTCAAGGGCGCAATGGCTCATAGGGGCAACAAAATGCTCGTTGCGCCACAGGTTATGGCCAGGGATGGCAAGAAGATTAAGATACAGATGCCGGATTCCGAAAGTGATCACTACTACGTGCTAACTCCTCCGAACGAACCAAACGTCCTTTCTGGCGAGGCGGAACCCAGTCAAGTAGAATTGGGCACTACGGTCCGGCTGACGCCGCACGTGACGCCCGATGGCAAGGACGTCGAGCTGGATTTCGCATGGGTGCGTCGCCGGCTCACGGGCTTTGAGAAACACACCGGCCCGGACAAACAAAAGCATAAAGTCCCCCAGATCGTCGTCGACAACATCAAGATGAATTGTTCAATCCCGGACGGCAAGACATTGCTCATTGTCAGCAAGAGAATCACTGAGCAGGTAGTAACCTCTAAAACGCCGTTGTCAGGAGATTTGCCCCTCATCGGAAATCTCTTCAAAAGTCCATCCAAAATCCAGGAAACGAAGAATTTCCTCATCCTGGTCAAGTCGCACATCCGTCTACCCGAAACAGCCGCCACCCGGTATTACCCAAATCAGCTTCCCCCTTTCGATCCCAACGATCCTCTCATCAAGAAACTCGAAGCTAAACTCGAGAAGTGATTCTTGAACGGATTGCGCGTAATGAGGGCTTCTCTTGTGCCAATAGTCGATTACGCTAATGGCCCCTGAGCAGGAGCAGGACGATCACGACGAGGGATATGGCCGCGACGGTGCTCAGGATCAGGATCGCCATGCGATAATTCGCGATGGTGTCTTCTTCGATAACCTTCTCTTTGTCTTCGACAGCCTCACCCTCTTCCAATTGTTCGAGCACGGAAATGTCGAACCGCTTATGCGCCTGAATCGGAGGTTGGCCGTTCTTGAGGGCCTCCAAGTCGATCAGCAATTCTTCGATGTTCTTGTAGCGGTTCTCCCGCCGCTTGGCCATCATGACCTCGACAACTTCGGAGATCCCCGCCGATAGTGACGTGTTGATGTGGTCGGGTGGAACGAGTTTTTCCCTGAGGTGCTTTCGCATGACGTCGGCGGAGTCTTCCGCCATAAACGGCACGCGGCCCGTCAGCATGTGATAAAGCGTCGCGCCCAGGCCATAGATGTCGGCCCGGCCGTCAATGTCGATCTTGCCGCGAATCTGCTCCGGCGCGATGTAGTACGGCGTCCCGTACGCCTTGCCCGCCTCGCTCTGTGCGGCTTCGATGTCCGTCGTCTCGCGCGCCAGACCCATGTCCGCCAGCTTCACCGTTCCGTTCGCGCTGATCATGATGTTCTTGGGCTTGACGTCGCGGTGGATCAGGCTGCATGCATGGGCGTGCGCCAGCGCGTGGGCGACCTGGATCACGATGTCCAGCGCCTCGGATTCGCTGAATATATTCCCCGCCGTCAGATCGTCCGCGATGGTTTTGCCTTCCACGTATTCCATCACGAAATAGTGGTACCCACCCGCCTCGCCGACGTCGATGGCCTGGACGATGTTCGGATGATTCAGCCTCCCGGCCGCCTGTCCTTCTTTGTAGAACCGTTCGACGTATTCCGGATTCTCGCTGAAGCGTTTCGGCAGCACCTTGATCGCCACGGTCCGGTTCAGACTCAACTGCTTGGCCTTGTAGACGACCG
>CAYZAH010000560.1:0-3728 GCA_964475805.1 uncultured Pirellulales bacterium
TGGGCAGTGAAAAATAAAACGTTGCACCCTGATTCAATTCTCCGGTGGCCCAGGTCCGGCCGCCGTGCCGGGCGATAATGCGCCGCACATTGGCCAGTCCGATACCGGTGCCCTCGAATTCATCGGCATGGTGCAGGCGCTGGAACACGCCGAACAGCTTGTCCGCATAGGCCATGTCGAATCCCACGCCGTTGTCCCGCACAAAAATCACGGTTTCACCGTTTTGGCCGGGTTGCGACCCGATGTCAATTCGGGCATTTTCCCGGGTTCGGGTGAATTTCAGGGCATTGGCGATCAGGTTGGCCAGCACCATGCGTAACATGGACGCGTCGCCGTTGACCGCCGGCAGATTGCCGATGTGCCAGTCGATGGTCCTCCCTTTGGTATCGGGCAATAGTTCGCCGATTACATCTTGCACCAGGTTATCCAAATTCACCTGTTGGAATGATATGGCATGGCGCCCCATCCGGGAGAAGGCGAGCAGATCCTCGATCAACAGGCCCATTTTGTTTGCCGCGTCGGAAATGGCGTCCATGTGATGCCGGCTCTGTTCGTCCAGCGCCGTTCCCATTGTCTTTTGCAACAGTCCCAGAAAACCGTCGATATGGCGCAGCGGCGCCCTGAGGTCATGGGACACTGAGTAGGTAAAGGCATGCATCTCCTTATTCGCCGCTTCCAATTCCGCCGTGCGCGCCAGGACCCGCCGGTCGAGTTCCGTATTGAGCCGGCGGAGCGCTTCTTCGGACTCCTGCCGTTTCTGTTCTGCCCGTTTGCGCTCCGTGATGTCGACAAAGGTCACAATAACCTGCATCATTTTACCATTATCATCCAATACCGGATCCGCACTGACCAAACCCCAGACATCTTCTCCCGTGCCGGGACGATGTATGCCGACGACAGCGTTCCTAAGCGGCTGACCCGTGGTCAGCACCTGGTTGACCGGGTATTCTTCCAGGGGCATGGCAGTCCTATCCTCCCGGAAAAAGCGCCAGTCCGGATCAATGACCGCTTTTCCCATCATCTGCTCTTGCGTTAGCCCGAGTAATTGCTGCGCCTGGTGATTACTTATCAGTATTCGGGTGTCAGACCCATGCACAACGACAGCGGCATGAATTTTCTGAATCAATCCCCGGTATTTTTCCTCGCTCTCGCGCAACAGGGCCTCGGTCCTCTGGCGCTCGGCTAGTTCCTGTTGAAGCCGTTGATTGGTTGTTGCCAATTCTTCGGTCCGCTCGCGGACTTCTTGTTCCAACCGTACGGTCAGTTTTTGCAGACGCAGATGGCTTTCGACCCGTACAAGTACTTCTTCGCGCTCAAACGGCTTGGTAATATAGTCAACCCCGCCGGCTTTAAAGCCTTCAACTTTATTGGCGGTCTCGCCGTACGCACTGATGAAAATCACCGGAACATTTCGACTCTTTTCGTTGGATTTGAGACGGCGACAGACCTCATAACCGTCCATCTCCGGCATCTTGACATCCAGCAAGATCAGGTCCGGCAGCCTGACCGCCACAGATTTTAAAGCAAGGCGTCCGTTGGAGGCCGGTCGCACCCGATAGCCTCGATTTTTGAGAATGCGGTTTAAAAGCTCCAGGCTGTCCCGGGCATTATCGACAATGAGGATTTCATATTGATCTGTATTTTGAATCATGTGATCAACCATGACGGTCTCCATCTTCGGGCCGTTCGGTTTTTTCCAGCAGGTCCAGCAAAGGACCATACGCCAGATTTCTGGCGAAGGCATCCAATTCCCTTGCAATGTGCGCATCGATGGTTTTAATTTCCTCGATCAACACCAGGGTTTGGTCCTGGTCCAATTCGACCACAGCTTTATGCAACCGGCTGAGCAGATCGGCCGGCAGGGCCGCCAATTGTTCCGGGCGTATTCCAACCTCAGGTTCGACCGGCACGGCTTTTTCCCCACGGTCTTCATATACATATTTTAGACCAAAATGTTTGCCCATGACACCGAAGATCTCATACTCACGAAAAGGCTTGCGCATGAAATCATCGCAGCCCGCTGCCAGGATTTGTTCTCTTTCCTCCTCCAGGGCATGGGCGGTGAGCGCCGCTATTACGGTCGATTTGCCGGCCTCGGTCTCTTTGATGCGCTGTGTGGCTTCAAGACCGTCCATCTCCGGCATGCGGATGTCCATCCAGATAAAATGCGGCCGCCACTGGTGGAACATCTCCACCGCCTGTTTGCCGTCGACCGCTTCCTGCACCTGAAAACCAACGTTTCTGAGAAGTTTTACCAGCATCGTACGGCTGTCCTTTTTGTCTTCAGCCACCAGGATGCGAGGGACATCCTGGCCGGCTTCCAGGCCAATCACACGCCGCTGTTGCATCAGCCTCTCTTTGATATCCGACTCGGCAGCCTCCCTGATATCGATCTCAAAGCGGAAAGCACTGCCTTTGCCCTCCTCGCTTGCAACGGTAATATCGCCTCCCATCATGCGGACATAATCCCGGCTGATGGCCAGCCCCAAGCCGGTGCCGCTTTTTTTCTTTCTGCCGCTCGTCGTTTGCTCAAAATAGGCAAACACTTTATCCAGTTCATTCTCGGCAATGCCGACGCCGGTGTCTTCTACCTCAACCAAAAGGCGCATCCCCTCCGCCGCTGCCTCTTCAACAGCCACCCGCATGACAACGCCGCCTTGGTCAGTGAACTTGACGGCATTATCCAAAAGATTGATCAGTACCTCACGCAGCTTGTTCTCATCGGTTGCCACATACTGCGGCAGGTCGTCGATGCCGATAATCTCAAAATGCAATCCCTTGGCATCCATGCTGGAGTCAAACATGTCTTCAAGGCCGTGAAGCAAAGCGCGGATGTCGAAAACAGATGTGTCCAAGGTTGTCTGTCCGACTTCTATTTTTGATATTTCCAGCACGTCGTTAATTAACGCCAAAAGGTGTTCGCCGTTGCTGTTGATGGTATTGAGTTGTTCTCGTTGCTCGGCGTGCAGCAAGACGTCTCTTTGCATCAATTGCGAATATCCCAAAATGGCGTTCATGGGAGTACGCAGCTCGTGGCTCATGTTCGCCAGGAACCTGCTCTTCGCCCGGTTGGCGGCTTCGGCGGCCTCCTTGGCCTGCACCAATTGACGGTTCTTTTCCTTCAGAACATGGGTCCGTTCGGCCACTTCCTCTTCAAGGTGGTCACGGTGCTTCCGCAACCGCTCCTGGGCCGCGACCTTGTCTCGCAGCATCTTGTTGGCGTTCAAGGCCATGCCGCGCAATTCACGGAATGTCAGGCCGGCCACCTCGATTTCGCGGTCGGCGAATGCGGCCTCATGGAAAAATTCGTCGAACCTGGAAAAGTCCCGTAGCAGACGGCGGAAAACCCACCCAACGGATACCAGAAGCAATATACCCACTGTTCCGGACACCAGCAGAATCAAAAAGATGTCTTTGCGCAAACCGGCATTGAGGGAGCGTTGGAGAATTGCGATATCCGCTTCCACGTCATCGATATAGACGCCGGTGCCGACCATCCATTGCCAATCGCCCACGCCCTTGGAAAACGACACCTTGGGCCGCTCTTCGCCTGTATCGGGTTTGCGCCAGGAATAGTAAACGTAGCCGCCCTCCTCGGTTTTCGCTGCCGCGATCAAGTCCTGGACGACCTTTACCCCATTGGAATCCTGGTAGTCCCATATGTTCTTGCCGACCAGATCCGGCTGTGTGCCGTGCTCAAGGACCACGCCTTGCCAATCGTCAATGAA
>CAYZAH010000561.1:0-3720 GCA_964475805.1 uncultured Pirellulales bacterium
GCTTCGACGTTCGGTTGCCAGAATGTCCCGACTTTGTTTTTCTCTTTCGCCTTGGCGGGGTAGTCGCTAAACAGCGTGACGCCGACGATTTCCTCATCCAGTCCGAGCGCAAAAAGGATTTCCGTCAGATTGGGGGCCATGGAGACGATCCGGCCAGCCTGATGAGACAGGGGGGCATCGTTGTCTCCGGCGTCCTGGCCGGCACCGCATAGGGCGTATCCAGCCGCCATCCAGCACACCATTGCCAACAATAACCAAAGCCACTTATTCATCAGGTTCTCTTGAACTGTTTTTCCAGATCGCTAATCGTGAATCTTATCGTCGTGGGTCGGCCGTGAGGACAGCGCGTGGGAGATTCGGCAGTCTGCTTGTCCGCGAGCAATTGTTCGATTTCGGCATCGGTGAGTTTCTGGCCGGCCTTGACCGCCGCCTTGCACGCTGCCATGTTTAGAATCTCATCGAGCAGCCTCTCCGCGTCAAGACCGGCGTCCTTTCGATCCAACAGGTCCACCAGGTCCTGAACGAAATCCACCGGCTGAACCTTCGACAGCAGAGTCGGAAACGCCTGGATGGCCATTGTCTTCGGGCCGAAGGGGACGATCTCAATTCCCAGTTTCTCGACAAGCTCCGCGTTGGCTTTGAGGGTCTCCGCTGACGACGTCGTGATTTCAAAGGTTTCAGGCATCAGCAGCTTTTGGGACTGGAGCTTGTGTTCCCGCACCCGCCTGCACAAAGTCTCGTACATGATCCGCTCGTGGAGCGCGTGCTGGTCGATGATAGCAAATCCGTCCTCGGTTTGTGCGACAATGAAGCTGTCGTGGATTTGCAGGAACTTTCTGTCGTATGATGTGGCTCTTTCGACCGGCGCGGTACTCGTCTTGACCGGAGATGAGGGGCGAAACCTCATTTGCTGTTGCGTCTGGGCCGGTCTGTGCCTCTTGAAGAATTCGGCCATGGCGTCAGTAATTCTCTGGTCCCGCGTGGAAACCAACGGTCGCGGCGAGCTTCTCGCTTGGGGCGTCTCCGGCAGCCTGCCTGACGTCTCAAGATTTGTGCCCAGGAGCTTCTCTCGAAGTGCCCCCAAAATCTGTGAGTGAACCAGGTTGGCGTTATAGAAACGCACCTCGATCTTGGTCGGATGCACGTTCACGTCATAATCTTCGCAGGGCATTTGAATGAACAAAAAGACGATGGGGAAGCGGTTAGGCTCCAGCAGCCCGCGATAGGCCTCTTTGATGGCGTGAGAGATGAACTTGTCCCGGATGAATCGGCCGTTCAGGAAGGTGTACTGGAATTTGTTGCTCGTTCTCGAAATGTCCGGCTTGCCTAACAGGGCGAGGACGTGGAGGTTCTTCTCGTGGTTCTCGGCTTCGATCAAGTCATTCGAGACGTCGGAGGACAACGTGGGAAAAAGCTCGGCGATTCGCTGGTGGCGGCTTTGGTTGCTCAACAGCCGACATAGCTCCCGTCCGTTGTGGACGAGTGTCAAATCGAGGTTCCCATTCGCCAAGGCGATACGGGTGAACTGCTCCGTGATGTGGCCGAGTTCAGTGTTCGTCGTCCGAAGGAATTTGCGCCTGGCGGGCAGTTTATAGAAGAGGTCACGGACTTGGATAGTTGTACCGACGTCCGCGCTGCACGGAGTGGGCTTGCCCGCTTGGCCGCAGTCGATCTCGATGCTATTGGCGCTGGTCGAGTCTTTCGTTTTGCTCACGGCTCTGACTTGCGAGACCGACGCGATGCTGGCGAGCGCCTCGCCTCGGAAGCCAAGCGTTGATATACCGTGTAGGTCGGCGCTGGTCCTGATCTTGCTGGTCGCGTGTGGCTCGAACGCCCGGACCAGGTCGTCGGCATCCATGCCGGAGCCGTTGTCAGCAATGGAGATGAGCCTCTTACCCCCATCTTCCACCGAGACGACGATTTTCGTCCCCCCCGCGTCGATGCTGTTTTCCATCAGTTCCTTGACCACGCTGGCCGGCCGCTCGATCACCTCCCCGGCGGCGATCATGTTAATCATGTTCTGGTCAAGTACCTTTATCAATCCCATAGTCGTTCATTCTATTGATTTATTGGTGGAATTCCAGTGTGCCGTTGTTCGCACAGTGAATAGCTTGTGGCCTGCGTTCAAGCAATGAGGGGTACAATCAGGCGATTACTGAGAAATTTCATCAGAAGATGGCTTCACAGTTGTCTTTTATGGTTGCTTTGAACTTATCTGATATTGCGTGCCAATCAATGATGTCCACGATCATCGGCAAATCGGATGAAGCAAAGGCGTCTTATAGCCGCTCTATCCTTCCCCAGTCCACCTTTCCACTTCCAACCAGCGTGAGATCGAGATCGGAAAACTCACGTGCCTTACCTTCGACGCGTGAGTCAAAAGCGAGGACCTGACAATCGGACACGTGCTCGCCCAGAATCCCCCGTATTTCCGCCAGATATTCCTCTTCCACGTCAATCATTGTGTTCTTCTAATCGCTGCTCAGATCCAGTTTCATTATGGCTGCCTCCGATTTACGTTAGCAGCAGGCTTTGGCCGGTCATTTCTTCGGGTTGTGGAAGGTCCATCATTTGCAGAAGCGTCGGGCCGATGTCGGCCAATCGGCCGCCTTCGCGTAGCTTGGCGCCCTTGAATCGTTCATCGAAAACGACGAGCGGCACGTCCCCCACGGTGTGAGCGGTATGCGGATCATCCGGATTTTCGTCGGCCATCTTCTCGAAATTGCCGTGATCGGCGGTGATGATCGCGGCTCCGCCGAGACTCTTGACCTTGTCCAATACTCTGCCCACACATTCATCGACCGCCTCGGCCGCCTTCATCGCGGCGGCGAGTATTCCGGTGTGCCCGACCATGTCCGGATTGGCGAAGTTGACCACAACCACGTCGTACTTCTCGGAATCCAGCCGTTCCAGTACCACGTCGGTCACTTCGTAGACACTCATCTCCGGCTTCAGGTCATAGGTCCGAACGCGAGGCGAAGGGACGATCTGCCTATCCTCGCCGGCGAACGGCTTTTCCGCATAGTCGTTGAAGAAGAAGGTGACGTGGGCATATTTTTCCGTCTCCGCGCAGCGGAACTGTTTGAGGCCCAGCGAGCTCCAATAGGCGGCCAGGATGTTCTTCATTTTCGGAGGCTTCGGAAACGCCACGGGCGCGGGAATCGACGCGTCATACTCGGTCATACAAACGAAGTGAATGTCCGGCCTGGCCGTTCTTGGAAACTCCTGGAAGTCGGGCATCACCAACGCTCGGGTAATCTCGCGCGGTCTGTCACCGCGGAAGTTGAAGAAGATCACGCCGTCGCCATCTTCTATTTTCGCCAGGGGCTCTCCGTCTTCATTCACCATACACGTCGGCTCGATGAATTCGTCGGTGACGTCTCTGTCGTAGCTCTTGGCGACGGCCTCGGCGGCGCTGGTAGCCTTAAGCCCCTTGCCGAATCTCATACATTCATAGGCCTTCTGCACGCGATCCCACCGACTGTCCCGGTCCATCGCGTAGAACCGTCCCATGACGGATGCAATCTTGCCGACGCCGATTTCGCGGGCCTTGGCTTCAATGTCCGCGATATAGCCGGCTCCGCTGTCCGGCGGCGAATCCCGGCCATCGGTGAACGCGTGAATATAGACGTTCGACAAATCGTTTCGCTTGGCTAATTCGAGCAATCCGTAGAGATGGCCCAACAGTGAATGAACGCCAATATCGCTGCACAGGCCCAT
>CAYZAH010000562.1:0-3712 GCA_964475805.1 uncultured Pirellulales bacterium
CCGATAAGACTCGTTAATCTCATATCGTTCCACGTTGCCAAGTACGACACCCGATGAGAGATCATAGCCGTCCAGTTTCATTACGATTGTGGACGGATCGATCACGACCGTTCCGTCCAACGTCACGGTGAACGTCAAACGCTCGGCGTTGGGAAGGACCGTCAGCACAACATTCCCGTCCGGACTGGTGACCTGTACCTGTTCCATTCGCACGCGCTGCGAACGTCTTGTCCCTCGCCTTTCTCTCGCGAAGCTCGCGCTACCGACGCACAGCGTCAAGATCACTATAATGATCACGCATTTTCTGATTTCTGTTTGCATGGGAGTCTCATCCTTTCCTCATTGACAATTCGTAACGGACGACCGCCGACGCGCGAATAGTCAATAGTCACTTGTCATTGGTCAATCGGAGACAACCGCATTCTAACTGAAATCCTTGCGATTTCAACAAAAGAAGGTACAATCAAACACGTCAGCATTCAGCTTGAATGCACTGCGTCGTTTATGTAGCAGAGTCAGAGAAAGTGAACCGATGTTGCGATTGAGAACGATTATTGTTTTGATGATGATCCTGGGACATTCATACGATTTTCAAGGTATACCGGCTGCCGCCGCGGAAGAACAAAAAGTTGGTATCGAGTGCTATTTCCCGCCGCCCGAGTCGCAAGGCGGCTGGCGCAAGCTCGACGATCCCGACGATATTCGCCGGTTAGCGGGGATGGACCCCGGCAAGCTGGACGAGCTAAAACAATGGCTGCTCCAAAGCGACAAGCGGAATTTCGCGGCCGTAGTTATTCGTAACGGCTACATCGTTCTGGAAGTCGAGCGAGGCAACAGCAGCAAGACGGATTCACGTCGGGTAGCCTCCGTCTCAAAGGCCATCTGCGCGACGGTATTAGCCATTGCCTCCGAGCGGAGTCAGCATGGCCAGACGCCCCACAAAATGTCCTTCGACGACCTGGCATTCGATTTCATCCCCTGGGCCAAGCCGCTCAGCGATCCGCGCAAGGCAGAGATCACGGTCAAGCAACTGCTCAATCATACGTCGGGCATCTGCCCCGAGGCGACCGGCGCGCGAAACGACGGTACGTGGGAGTATATCTTAGGCCACAGTGGCGACGCGCGGACCGCGAAGCTGGCGTTCGATCCAGGTACAGCGTGTGGTTACTCGACGATTGCCCTGGCTCATGCGGCCCTGGTCTGCGAGTACGTCACGGGCGAGCCGTATGACAAGTTCGCCGTCGAAGCACTCTTCAAACCGATTGGATGCGAGCATTGGTGGTTCCAGTATTACGACGGCGGAAAGGGGATCGGCAGGCATCCGTCGCATGGGATGGGCATGCCCGCCCGCGACCTCGCTCGCATCGCCTACTGCATGCTCCGAAACGGCAAGTGGAAAGACAAGCAGGTTATCCCAAAGTGGTTCGTCGAACAGACTGGGTACCCCTCGCACAACGTCACGACACCGGAGATGAGGTGGAAACTCAATCCCAGGACTTTCGCTCTCGGTTGGGAGCTTCCCGCCAAACTGACCGGCCAGAACACGGACGGCCGGACCGGCAAAGGCATCCCGCCCGATGCCCGCGACAAGCCTGGGTCCGGCGGGCAACTGATCGCCTTCGTGCCCAGCCTCGATCTGGTTGTCACGCGTCAGACGGGAAGCAGCGGGGGCTGGCAATTCGAGGAGTACCTGAGGCTGGCTTGTGCCGCAGTGCTCCCATCCTCGACGGCCGGACCCACGCCCTATCCGCCCAGCCCGGTGATCAAGAACATTACATGGCACCCTGATACGCTTAAGTCGGCGGCGCCGGGCAGTGATCTGTGGCCGGTCACGTGGGGACCGGACGGGGATATCTACACTTCATGGGGCGATGGCGGCGGTTTCGGTGGAACCAACTCCGATGGTCGCGTGAGCATGGGTTTCGCACGCATCGAGGGCCCGCCCGGAGATTACGTCGCGATAAACATCAACGGCGGCAAAGATTGCACGCATCCCGCGTCCTTTCCGGACAAAGGCAAGACGAGCGGGATCATATTTGTCGATGGCGTGCTCTACGCCTGGATGAATCGCCAGGATGGCCCCTGGCCTAGTGTGAATGAATCACTGATCTGGTCGAACGACAGCGGAGCGACCTGGAAAGAATCGTCGTGGATGTGGCCCAAGGGACCAGGGAACTTCAAAGCGACAACGTTTCTTCAGTTTGGCAAAGACTACGCCGGAGCGTGCGATGATTACATCTACTTCTACGGCCGCAACGAAACCGCTTCGACAGAAAACACGCACAGCTATCTCGGGCGAGTCCCGCGAACGAAGCTCAAGTCGAAGGACGCGTACGAGTTCTTCGCCGGCTTGGGTGCCGACGGCGCGCCGACGTGGTCGCGTGATGTGAACGACAGAAAACCGCACTTCACAGATCCCGCCGGGGCCGAAGGGGTCCAGGTCGTGTACGACGCGCCCCTGAAGCGTTACCTGCTGACGGTGCACCGAGTCACTCAGGGCACGCTCGGCATTTTCGATGCGCCCGAGCCGTGGGGACCGTGGACGACGGTGGGCTACTACGACAATTGGCTGAAGCTGAAGGGTACCGGTATCAAGCGTGATATGCTGGACATCAACATCCCGGCCAAATGGATCTCCGCCGATGGCACGACTCTCTGGGCCATCTTTACCGGCGGCCAGGACCGCTTCCTTCTGGCCCAGGCCACACTGAACCTCAGGTAACCGCTGATCTCGGTGAGGACCGTACCCACATGCGCAAGATCGTCTCCATTCTGATCATCCTCACATGCGTGACACACGCGGAATCGGGAATTCTTCCAGTTTGTGTCTCAGCCAACCCGCACTATTTGGAGTTTCGAGGTAAGCCGATTTTGCCGATTGGCGATTCGGTCACACAGGGCTGGATGGAGTGCGGGACCGATTTCGACCAGCGGGGCTACCTCGACGCTCTGGCGGCGCGAGGAATCAACGTGGTGCTGCTCTGGAGCTACATCGCGACCAGCGCCGAGGCGCAGCGAGCCGACGGGCGCATCGGTTACGATGCACCGGAACTCTGGCCCTGGAAAGGCTCGCCCGATGAGCGCAACTTCGATCTTACCCGATTAAACCCCGCCTACTTCCAGCGACTCCGGGAATTCGTCCGATACGCCGAAAGCAAGAATATCATTGTCGTTATCACCGTGCAGGACGGGTGGACGAAAACGAAGTTCGCGTGTCATCCGTTTAACGCCGTGCTCGGCAACGGACCGCTGACCGACAGGCGACAATTCGTCGAGCTGGCGGACTATGACAACGAGATGCCGGTTAGCTATGATCAGCAATGGACTCGCCGGCAGAAGAACCAGTATTTCCAGGAACGCTTTGCCGCAAGGCTCTGCCATGAGCTCACGAACTGCTCGAACGTCATCTTCGAGATGTTTAACGAGGGCGAGTGGTACGACAAGGAGCAACGCCGCCGGCACGAGGAACATTTCCTTCGTTTTTTCCGCAAGCGCACGAAGGCGCTGCTGATGACAAACACCGATCACATCCGAAACACAGGTTACGTCCCTCGTGACAATCCCGCAGTGGACATCCTGAGCTTCCATAAACAACCGTGGACGGGCCACTATGCAACGTTTGTGAAGGAATTCCGAGCCGAGCCAGTGCGAGTGGTTTTCGAGAGCGAGCCGGTACCGAGTTTCGGCTCTCCCGAATCGTCAGATGGTGGCA
>CAYZAH010000563.1:0-3711 GCA_964475805.1 uncultured Pirellulales bacterium
TTATCGACGTGGATGTACTCGATTGCGGGCAGGTTCTCTTTGAGATGGGCAATCGTCTCGGGCCGAATTGGCTCATCCGTCACCACCGTGAGCGACCACAAGGTAGGAAGGGGAGCCAGGCGGCCCAACGCGACATCGGTGATCCGCCCGTGGAGTTTCAGATCGCCGAGCGTCGCCATGCCTCCAAGCTCGTCCAGATGCTGGCCTGACGTTAAAGACACCCCTCTGATATCCAACAGTTTCAATTCAGATAGACCTCTAAGGTGCCATAGCCCCTCTTCCGTAAAGTTCCCGTCCAGCACGAGCCATTCGAGCCGCGTAAGCCCAGCCAATGACGCCAGGTCCGCATCGCGAAGCGAACAGCCGGACAACGTCAGTGTATTTAGGTCCGTGAGCGTCGAGAAGTCCAGTGCCGCTTCCTCAGCCTGGCTGTTCGTCTCAGGGTAAACCTTGATATCCAGAGTCCGGAGGCCCGTCAAGCAGCTCAATTGTCCAATTGCGTCCCTAGTTATCTCTTCGCCGCCAAAAGCCGAAAAACTCAACGACTCCAGCCGCTCCAGCTTGCTGATTGACGCCAGGCTCCGGTCGGTCAAATGGTCGCCCCCGAGGTGCAATTCCTTCAGATGCGACAGGGATTCAAGGCAGGCCACCTCCTCATCAGTAACGAATCTCCCGGCAACGGATCCGCAGAAATGTAGTTTCTCCAAAGAGTTCAGTCTACCCAGGTACGATGCGGCCAAAGGATCATCGATCGCGCCATTGGGTGGCGAGGGCAAAGTGACACCCAGCGACTTGAGATGGGCAGCGCCACTGAGAGTCTTCATATTATAGGCGGTAAAAACAACGGGCGTGGCGGATTCTAATTGGGGTAATTCCGTCAGGTATCGGGCGTCACTGATTGGCGCCATTGACAAGTCAAGCTTTCGCAGGTGCTTTAGTTGCGTGAGATATGCCTGCCCTGCGGCCGTGAACTTCGGCATGGCGAGGATGAAGTGTAACTCTTCAAGGTTCTCGAGCCTGCTTATGGAGACGAGACTGGCGTCGGTGAGACTGTCACAGACTCCCCAGAGGGTCAGGCTCTTGAGCTGCGTCAGTCCTTCAAGGCATTTGACGTGCCGGTCGGAAATCGGGCTGGTGCCCCAGATGCACAGGCGTTCGAGGCGCGGACAATTCGCCAATTCCGCCAGGCCGGGGCCGAACATCCTGCCCGTTCGTATCCTGATCCAGCGCAGGTTGGGCAGTTGCCCAAAATGCTTGAGGCCCGCGTCCGTAGGCTGCATCCAGCAGTCGAGGTATTCGAGATTCGGAAGGGCCTTGAGCACGGCCAGACCGTCGGCGCCGATCCTCTCTTCGTTGAGCTCCAAAGCCCGGAGCGAGCGCAGCCCTTTGAGAAGCTCTATTCCTTTGTCGGTCAGGCCCGTCCCGTGCAGGCAGAGGATCTGCAGACCCGTCAGATGAGAGATCGGTTCGAGAACGCGCCGGTCCGCATCGGCGGTTGGTATCAACGTGCTGACTCTGAGCTTGTACAGGTCATCCGGCCCCAATCGCGACAATCCCGACAGGTCGTCCGGATCGACCCGGTATCGCTCGGCAGTGAGCAACTTGTACTGAAGGGGCGGCAACCCGGCTATCTTCGCAGAATCCTCCCGCCTGAGGCGCAGCATGACGGCCAGCTCGATATTCCGTCCCGAAGGCACAACGACGTCGCCCTGAGCCGGACCGACGGAATCCCAGTCGCCTCCCAGGGCCACACGTTTCGGATCGAGTCCGTACGGAAGGGAGAGGTTGCGGCCTAATTCGAGGTATGACGTGCCGAGGCACGGATCCTCCACGCGGAGAGTCCCCATGCACTGATCCTGCGGGAAGTGCAGGGTCCTGGTCGCAGCGTCAGCAGAGCTGATGATCGCCGCAACCACAAGAATCCCAATCACGTTATAGACCCGTCGCTTGTTCATCGTCTCCGGCTTTCCTCGCGGCTCAATTGCGATTGTACCGTGCATGGCTCGCAGGGTCAATCGAGCAGACCGAGCAGGAAGAGGGTCGCTTCCTGGCGAACGGTCAGGACTTCGCGCAGCTCCCGCCGGGCCTGGGCAAGCTGCCGGGCCGCGTCTTGCCTGGCCTGGCGCAGGGCGTTCATCTTCTCGACCTTTTGCTCGTCCGTGGCGTCGGCTCTGTCGAAAAGGGCGACAAGCTCGTCACACGCTTTCTGCGCTCTTGTCAGCTTCGTCTCATCGAAGCCGAAGCCCCAACCAACGCCGGAAGCGCCGTCACCAGCTTTCTGCGCTGTTGTCCGCACCCAAGGCTTCATCCATTGCCAGTCTTCATAGTGGCGCGTCGTCTCGGCAGGCGGCACGCTCGGTCCGGCGGTACTCGCACCCGGTGCGCTTCGCTTAGTCTCCGTCGTCGTGACCCATTGGGCGTTCTTTATCAGCACTGCGCTTCGTGTCTCTTTTTTCAGGTCATCCACTCTTTTCAATTTCGGCATGATAATCGCCCATTGGGCGTCCGTCACGTCCAGCACCTCTTTGAACGTCTGTTGCCAGGACTGCTCTTTGGCTTGTTGCGCGGCCTGCTTCATTTCCTGTGTGCGCTGGCGTTCAACCCGCTCACGGCGTTGGGCGCTCAACGCTTCTATGCGCCTGTGTACCGCCGCGGAGCCTGGAGACGCCTTTGCGCTTCGCGTTTGTGAGAGCAACGGGCCTGAGAACCCGGCCGCCGCTACGAAGACTACGGCTCCAACTATCAGGTTTCGTCGAGTCATTGTGATCCCCTTTCACACAATCGAGCCTCTTCAGTCCAGCCAGCCTAAAGCGACCGCCCTGGCTTGCTGATCGAGCGTCAGGACGTCTCGAAGCTCTTTACGGGCTGCCGCCAGGTCTCGCTCTCTCTGTTCTTTGACCTTCCTCAGTGCGTCCATTATTCGCCTGATTTCGCCCGGGTCGGCGTCCTTATGCTGGAGAAGACGCAAAAGGGCGTCGGACAGCTTCTCTTCTTCCGTCTGCGGGCCTTTATCACCCCAGGACGGCATCCATCGCCACCGCATGGAACTGTCGGGACCCGTCTTAGTCACCTTCGACCATCCGTCGCCGGCCTTGGGGTTGAGACTGGCCCGACCACCCGCGCTACTACCGGGTTTTGCAGAGTATCCTGGCGGCCTGCTGCCGCCACTTACGCTGACGGCGCCCTCCGTCATAATTCCGATGCTGTCTGTCAGCCGCAGTTGTATGACTCGCTCCAGCTTCGGCTTAATCGCCGGCCATCGCTCGTCGGTGGCTCCAATGGGGCCTTTGAGTGAAGCCTCCCTGGTTTCGTCGGTCTGGTCCCTTTTTGTAGATCGATGAGTTGGGCTGGAGCCGGGCGGCCTCGGCGGCCTGCGGTAGCCGCCCCGGGTTCCCGGACGAACTTGCGCCTGAGAAAACGTTCCGCTTACAAGTGAGGCCGCGAGCAAACAGACTATCGAGCCAAGAACGATTTTGTGTTTGGACATCTTCAAGCCCTTTCATCAAAACAACCCGCGCAGGCAAAGATGCGTTTGCCAGTCACATCTTCGCCGTGGTCAACAGTTCTTCGACGTCAACGACCTTGCCGGATTCATCTATGACCTGGCCGTCCTGCCAAGATCCCTTCATTTTGAGGAAACCGGGAATGGTGATGCGCACGCGCGTTCCATCTTTCAGTTCGGGGTCATTGACGGGATGCTCCAGGGGATTG
>CAYZAH010000564.1:0-3707 GCA_964475805.1 uncultured Pirellulales bacterium
GCGTCACATCAATGGAACTGACGAGCCGCGTTTCCTTTCTGCCGGGATCCACCAATAGCGGTGCTCTTACACAAAAGGGGATGCACAGGGCCTCGTCGAACGGTATGCGATCGTGGCCGAGCAAGCCGTGCTCACCAAACCCTTCCCCGTGGTCGCCGACGACGCAGAAGATCGTATCGTCCGTAAGGTTAAGCCGGGCCAGTTCCACGTCCAATGCAGCCAGGAACTTGTCCGTATAGAAAATCGCCTGCCGGTAGCGGTCCAGCGGTTCTCTCGGAGCCCCACCGAACCACTCGGGCACTTCGTATGGATCGTGTGTGACCGAACAAAGGACGACGAGCAGGAACGGCCGCTCGTCGCTTTTCACCCACTCGGCGATTGGTCCCAGCATGGAGAATTCATCGCATCCGAGATAGCCGACGAAGCTGTTGGGATCCCCGAAATCGTCGCGGGCCCAGAACGTCTCGAAGCCAAGGTTGTGCACCAATCCGGGCCTGGACTCGAAAGTTCCCGTCGCCGATTGAAAAAACGCGGTTCTATAACCCAGTGCGCCGCGAAGTATCGTCGCCAGACTGGCATATGGCTTCTCGGTCGGGACGGCCTCGGCGATATCCTGAGAAGCGGAGGCAAATCGCCCCGTCATCAGGGCAAAGAGCGCCTTCGTTGTGTGAGTCAGTGCCGAGCGAGCGTTCGGAAACTCGACGCCTTGATCGGCGAGCTCTTTCATATAGGGTGTCAAACGGCTTCGTTCGTCGCCGAGGGAGGTTTGGGCGTGCTGAATACCTTCGAGAACAACCACAACGACGTTCCGTTTGGCCGATCTCGCTTCCAAGGGGATCGACACCTGATCAGAGAAAGGTATCAGTCGCTTGGGATCGGCCACGGGCCTGTAGTCGGACAACAGCAGGCTCATCACGGCGCGCAGTTGTGAATTGTGGCGCAGGCCCACCGCGAAGGTCTGGGACGAGCCATGCCGGCCAAATGCGGGCAGAGCGACCAGCGCGGCGATGGACACAGCGACGGAAACGACTAATCGAAGGGCAAAACGCCGGCGGTTGTAGACGGGTAAGGAAGGGTGTGCCAGGGCGAAGAAGAAGAACGCCAGAGCCGTCACGCTGGGCACAATGAGGAAAACGGCAACGATGGGCATCTTGATAAGATTGACGCCGATCATGTAGAAGGCGCTGACCGGGGCGCGAAACAGAGGCAAAAGTACTCTCGGCAGTATTTGCGTTCCCGTTCGGATGAGCCATCCGGCGTTCATGACGGACCACGTGCAGACAATCGCCGCAAAGATCGTCGCGCTTCTGAAGACCCACTTTTTGGGCCAGCGAAAGCAAATGAGCGACAGGATAACTTCAATAATTAGGAGAAAGGAAACGTCGGCCAGGACCCAGCCGGGATATTCGCTGAGAAGGTTATAGCGCAGGGAGTGAAAGAGCTTCACCGCCAGAGTACAGAACAGGGCGCCGAAGAGGATTATACTGTGAGCGCGCGGGACGAGGACCCCGTTCAGATAACGAGCCACCGCGCCTCGCCGGAGCCTACTCCCAGACTGTGAATGACACCCGAACATAAGGCGTCAGCATACAAAAATAAGGCACGGGCGGCAAGTCAAGAGACCCGCCAAAACGGAAGGCCGACTGCGTGGAGCGGAAAAAGGGTTAAAAAACGACGCCGGCTTGAATAATTGGTATAATGTCCGCCTGACGACCACAAGAACCGATTAGGAGCAATCGTGGATTGGCGAAAAAGTGTATCTTCGGTGTCGCTACTGGTAGTTGCGTTAGGGATAGTCTCTGTTGTTGGCTCTTGCAGCCGGAAGCCTGAGGCGGATACTCGGAAGGTGGTCATTCTCGCCGGAAAGCCGAGTCACGGCGAAGGCAATCATGGGTGGGACAAAGATGCCGAACTTCTCAAGCAGTGCCTGGAAGGCGACCCGAACGTCGCACCGTTGGAGATCGACATTCAAGGCAACGGCTGGCCGGAGAATCCCACCGACCTGGATGATGCCGACGCCATTGTGTTTCTCACGGACGGCTACAAGATGCACCCGCTTGGTGAGCCGGGCCGGATAGCGAAGATCCACGAGCTGGCCGGGCGCGGCGTGGGTCTGGCGTTTCTTCACTACTCCGTCGAGCCGCCCGAAGGAGCGGAAGCGGACTTCATCAAGTGGATGGGAGGCTGCTACGAGCGGGGCACCTCGCAAAACCCGATCAATACGGTGGCTGTAGCGCCCGTGAAGAACGGCCACCCGATCACTCGCGGTTGCGGGGGCTACGTCGCGGAGGACGAATGGTATTTCGACATTCGGTTTCGTTCGGACGATCCATCCGTCGTGCCTCTTTTGACGGGCAAGCTGCCCCCCTGGAACCCCAAGGAAAAGGTCCTGGCCTGGGCGACAACGCGCGACGACGGTGGTCGCGGGTTCGGCTTCTCAGGCGGCCATTTCAACAAGAACTGGCAGATGGAACCCTTCCGCAAACCGGTTTTGAACGCGATTCTCTGGGTAGCCAAGGCGGACCTGCCGAAGAATGGCGTCTCGTTCGTAA
This sequence comes from uncultured Pirellulales bacterium, assembly GCA_964475805.1. Lineage (GTDB taxonomy): Bacteria > Planctomycetota > Phycisphaerae > Sedimentisphaerales > Anaerobacaceae > JAFGTG01. The sequence continues at coordinate 2,553 of CAYZAH010000564.1, forward strand.
AGCCCTGGCGATTCGTCAGCATTCCCGATTTTGTGAACGTGGACCTGACCTATCCACAGCCGGGCTGGGAAGAGACCCTTGACTATGTGCTCAAGGCGATCAAGGCGGAGAACCCCGAGTTCGTTCTGGTCGCGGGCGATTTGGTGATGGGGCGCTGGTCGGACAAGGAAAGCATCAAAAAATACGCGGCGATCTACTATCCCGCCTGGATCAAGCGGATGCAGGACCATGGGCTGAAGTTTTATACCGCTATCGGCGATCACGAGATCGGTGACAATCCCTGGCGCGGGGACAAGGCGGACTTAGTCTTGACCTTCAAGAAGCAGTTTCAAAAATACCTCAAGATGCCGTTCAACGGTCCGCTTCACATGAAAGGTACAGCCTTCTGGTTCGCCTACGAGAACGCGTTGTTCGTCTCCGTCGATGTCTTCGAAAAAGGCGAAGGTCCCCAGGGTGGCATCGTGCCCAAGGTCACGGGAGAGCAACTGGAGTGGTTCGAGCAGGTCCTCACCGAAAATCCCGGCTTCAAACACGTTATCGTGATGGGTCACACGCCCATCCTGGGACCGGTCGCAAAAGAAAGCTCCAGTGGCCTGATGTTGGAGAGTGGCGAACAATCGCCGCTCTGGCAAACCCTCAAAAAGCACGGCGTCGATTTGTACCTGTGCGGCGAAGTTCACGCCATCACGTGCACGCAAGCCGACGGCGTCTTACAGATCGCGCACGGCGGATTGTTTGGCTACAATCCCAAGGTGAATTACTTAGTAGCGACGGTCTTCGCTGATCGGATCGAGTTGACGCTCAAAGAGCTCGATATCGTCAACTCGGGCCAGCGCCTTTGGCAGGTCGGGGACAATCGCCCTTACGAGAAGGTCTCGATCGCCGACGACGTCAAGCAGCGAGGCTTCATTACCGTCGGTACGGCTACGCTCCGCGCAGAAGAAGGCAGGAAGACACTCACTCAAGCAACAGGCTGCTTCAAGTAGGTTGCCCAAGGCAGGCACATGGGCCTGCCCCTACCTCAATCGTCACTGTACGCCAATGGTGGCTCGTGGTTGTATTCGGCTTGCAATGCGTCGAGATTCACATCGTGGACGTCACCGCGGTGGACGATGAGCCGATAGCGCAGGACGAGCGGTTCTTCGCGCGAGAGCG
>CAYZAH010000565.1:0-3697 GCA_964475805.1 uncultured Pirellulales bacterium
CCACGAACGGCTCCTGGCCCTCGACCGGCATGGGAATGATTTCACACGCGGCGTAGCAATTCATAAACTGGTTGCGGCGTGCCTCTCCGGCCAGGCCACCCACGACCGAGCCCGCAACCGATCCCTGGACGTAGCAATCCGCGATCAGCGGGCCGGCGCCCCAAACGGCGCGGCCCGACAAGCCACCCGCCGTGCCCTCGGCGGTCACGCTGCAATCCGCCACGGACATCCAGATCATGGTCTGTTCGGAGTCACCAATCACGCCGCCCACAATGTCAACGCCGTTGACCGTGCAGACGGCGCGACATTCGAGAATCTGGCCCCAGTGGCTCTGTCCGACCAGACCACCGACCATGCTGCGGCCGATCACGTCGGCTTGGGCTTGGCAGTTAAGCAGTGTGCCGCCCGGACCGCCACCGGCTATTCCGCCGACTTCGTCTTCGCCGGTGACCTGCACCTGGACGGTACAGTCTACCAGGCTGGCGGCCGAAAGGTCGCCGACCATTCCGCCGATCTCGTCGATTCCTGAGATTCGGCCGGTCACCCGACAACGCAGAATCATACCCTCAAGAGCCACGCCGGCAATCGCTCCGCAGGGCGAGCCGCTGATCACGACATTGGTGAAATTCACGTCCTGGACAAGTCCGGCGAACATACCGAACAGGCCGGCATCGTATCCTTCCTTGCCCGCGATGTGCAGGTTGGCGATCTTGTGGCCTTGCCCATCGAGCACGCCGCGAAATGACGAGCCGTTGTGGCCAGTTGTGTCGCTGGCGCGGTCCGGCGAGATCACGGCGTCTTCAAAGACACGGCCGCCGGGCAGGTTGGGATCGAGGTCAATATCCGTTATTAGAACGAAGCTCTTGTCCAGGAGGTTGGGATCCTGACCGATGGAGATCAACTGCTCGGCTGTGGCGATTTGGTAAGGGTCGCTCGGTTCGCCCGTGCCCCCGGCAAAGTCCGCCGACCAGGCCGATGACTGTAGCATCAGGCACATCGAGAGTACTATCGCGCGTTTCATGGTTCGTTCCTTTCTCGTCAATATGTTGGGAATTATCGCTTTACTTATAATAATAGTGATATGAACCGGACGGATTTGGCGGGCTTTTTTCAGCTTTTTTGAAGATTTTGCAGAAATGCGCAGTTTTACGTACAGACGGGAGCTAAAAGAGCATCAGAAATGCCGTTACGTGCTCAAGGCAAGGTGGCACTTATAAATGAAGTCTGATGATCAGCAGGCGAATGAATTCAACATCGTTTGCGTCGTAAACAAATCGCTCTATGAAAATAAAGCAAATCCCGACGGTCAAGGCAGTGAACCGCCGGATATTAGCTGTTTATCAGATCGTTCAATAAAGGATTGTTCGAGATTTAAGGAGATACACATGCCGAGACGTACACGTCACGTTGTCGCGTTTCAACTCCACGCGTAGTCCAATCCGCCAAGAAGTATACTTTTAGCTCAAAAACCATTAGGGAGGTACGACCATGTTTAAGGGAGTATTACGGATCGTTATCATCCTCGTATTTTGCGGGGTCACATTTGGGGTGGATTCGGAGGTATCCTGGATTTCGCGGGATACGCGTCCGGACTTCAGCCGGACCCCGGCTAACCCCACAACGAACGACAGAATCAACTTTGTTATTCCAACCGATGTATTTCCCAACCACTTTCAGGGAGAGCAGCGTCTGGGCGGGACGCCGAGCCTTGTGATCGACACTGCCCAGAAGACGGTCGATCTGCGGTTCCTGCCGCCGGCGCCGAAAGACCCCGATCCCACCGCATACGATCCGGTCAGCGGTGTTCAGGGTTATTTCGGCCCGCTCGAAGCCGGCTCGTGGCTGTTCACCGCCCAATTCCAGGGCGTGTACTATACCGACACGATCAACGTTCGTTCCGCCGGCACAAGCTCGACGACCGACTTCCTGACCGAGCAGTTTACAGGCGGTGCGGACCCGTTCGATTTGATGTACGAGTCCGTGCTGTTCACTCCGACGGCAGACGGCACATCGTACAGGGTCGATATCCAGGAGATTACCGAGCTGCCCACCAATCCGTCAGGCTCCACCAACCTACAATTAGGTGACGACGAGTCCAAGCTCGTCAATTTGGCCGGCTCGGCTACGGTGTCGATCTACGGCCAGAGCTTTTCCAGCTTCTATATCAGCAGTAACGGGTACATTACCTTTACTGAGAGCGACAAGGATTACTCGGAGAGCCTGCAAGACCATTTCGACACACTGCGCGTCTCGGGGTTGTTCCGCGATCTCAACCCGACCGCCGGCGGACAGGTCAGCGGCAGGCAACAGGCTAACCGGGCGGTGATCACCTGGCAGGACGTGCCGGAATACCATACGAACAACTCCAACACATTTCAGATCGAACTGTTCTTCGACGGACACATCAGGCTCTCGTGGGCGAACGTCGATGCCACAAGAGGTATCGTTGGATTATCCGATGGCCAGGGCGTTCCGGCCGGCTTCCACGAGATCGACTTCTCAGCGCTGGCCGCGCCGCCGCCTCCGCCAACGACAGTTTCTCCCGTCGAGCAGTTTACGGGCGGCGATGATTCGTTCGACTTGGCTTATGAGTCTTTGACGTTCACACCGAACGCGGACGGAACCGCCTACGGCGCCACCTTGCAGAGCATTTCGCAGTTGCCCACCGATCCATCCGGCGGGACGAACCTGGGGCTGGGCGACGACGCCTACGTGCTCGTCAAGCTGGCCAGCCCGGCGATGGTGTCGGTCTACGGCACCCGGTTCAGCGGCTTTTACGTTGGAAGCAATGGCTACATCACCTTCACCCAGGGAGACCAGACGTATGCCGATACGCTCGAAAACCATTTCGACATGCTCCGCGTATCGAGTCTGTTCCAGGACCTCAATCCGTCCGGCGGCGGAAAAGTCACGTGGAAGCAATTGGGCGACCGCGCGGTCGTGACCTGGGAGAACATACCGGAGTACGGCACCAGCAATTCCAACACGTTCCAGATCGCGATGTTCTACGACGGGCGCATCCGGATCTCGTGGGCCGGCGTGGACGCCCGCCAGTGCATCGTCGGATTGTCCGATGGTCTTGGCGTGCCGCCTGATTTCGAGGAGACGGACTTCTCTGAGCTATCCGGCGGCGGTGGGCCACCGCCTGTATCGGAGTTCCCGGTCGAGCAGTTCACCGGAGGCGCCGATGCGTTCGATTTGCAGAACACATCGATCCTCTTCACCCCGACCCAGGGTGGCGCGGCCTACAGCGCCGAGGTGGACAGCATCTCACAATTGCCCACCAACCCGACCGGTGGAACGGACCTCGGATTAGGCGACGATACCTATGCTCTCGTCAAACTGGCCAGTCCGGCCACGGTATCGATCTACGGCAACAGCTTCGCGGCTTTCTATATTGGCAGTAATGGTTATATCACCTTCACCGGGGGCGACCAGGCTTACTCCCCGACTTTGGAAAATCAGTTCGACATGCTGCGCGTTTCGGGCTTCTTCCGTGACCTGAATCCCGCCGCCGGCGGGCACGTCAGTTGGCGACAACTGGCCAATCGGGTGGCGATCACCTGGCAAGACGTGCCCGCGTACGGTGTAAGCACTCCGAATACGTTCCAAATCGAGCTGGCCTTCGACGGGCGCATCCGGCTCTCCTGGCTGAGCATGGGTGCCGATAGCGGCATCGTGGGCCTCTCCGATGGCG
>CAYZAH010000566.1:0-3681 GCA_964475805.1 uncultured Pirellulales bacterium
TTGTCATTGCGAGGAACGCAGCGACGAAGCAATCTCGACTTTTTCAACAGTCCCACTGTCCCTAATAACTCAATAACTGGGCTTTCATTCGCATTTCTGCCCATTCTCGGCTATTATTATGTTTTTAATTGGGATACTCGGTACGTCAGTGCAAAACTCAGGACACGATCCTCTAATCTCAATATCTATATCATGAAGATGACGGTTGACTTGCAGCAGGAACGGGGTATGAAGCAAAAGATAACGGGCTTAATTAATGTGGTGCACGACAGGCTCGCACTCATTGGTATCTGTCTTGGCGGTATCTTCTGGATGATCGAGTCTTTCATGCATGTTTACGTGTTCCATCAGATCAGTTTCGTTGAATCTGTGTTCTCTCCTGAAGCGCACGAGGCCTGGATGCGGTTGATCATTGTAGGGATGTTCATTTCCTTTGGCATCTATGCCCAACTGCTTATGAATGCCCGAAAGCAGGCCCAGACGGCGCTCAGCATCGCAAATGCGGAACTCACCCAGATCTTTGAGACCTCGGCTGATGGTATGCGTGTAATCGACCGCACGTTCAATATGCTGCGAGCAAACGAGACATTTTGCGAGTTGACGGACATACGTAAAGAGGACGCCTTGGGAAAAAAGTGCTACGAGGTATTTCGTGGCCATTTGTGTCATACAGATGCCTGTCCCCTGACCCGGATTTTAGGCGGAGAAGACCGGGTGGAATGCGACTCAGAGAAGATACCCGAAAGCGGGCCGGAAATTCAGTGTATCGTGACTGCCACCCCCTTCAAGGGACCCAACGGTGAAGTGATAGGTATCGTCGAGGATTTCAAAGACATTTCGGAGCGCAAACGAACAGAGAAAGAACTGATACAATCGCGACGACGATTGCGCGAACTCGCATCTCACCTGGAGTCCGCCAGAGAAATGGAAAGAACGAGAATCGCCCGGGAAATCCATGACGAGTTGGGACAATCATTGACGGCCCTGAAGATGGAACTGCACTGGTGCCTTAAGCGGCTTCCGAAAGACGATGAGAAGTTATTGGACAAGGCAAAAACGCTGCTAAAGCTTGTTGATGCAAATGTTCACCTGGTTCAAAGGATCTCTTCGGAACTAAGGCCGGGACTGCTTGACAATCTGGGATTGTCCGCAGCGATGGAGTGGCAAACGGGTCAGTTTCAGGATCGGACGGGAATATCATGCGATATTATCTGTGAGCCGAACGAAATTGTGCTTGATCACACCCGTTCCACGGCGCTATTTCGTATTTTTCAGGAAACCCTAACCAACATCATCCGTCATGCCGACGCAACGAGAGTGGAGATTGCTCTTCGAGCAAAGGACGGCGACGTGGAGCTCACGGTGACTGACAACGGAAAGGGGATAACGGAACAAGAGATTTCGGACCCTAAATCCTTTGGATTGATGGGAATTAATGAGAGGGTCTACTCTCTGGGGGGAAGTGTGGTGATCTCCGGCAGCAAAGACGAAGGAACCACCGTAAGGGTCAATGTTCCTGCAGGCAGAAGTGAGGATTCGAAACGTGCTGAAAATACTCGTGGCAGATGATCATACGATTGTTCGTGAAGGTCTCAAGCAAATACTCGGCGAGGTTGCTGACATGATCGTAGCGGGCGAGGCCTCCGACGGATCGGAGACGCTGCGTAAAATACGAGAGGATCACTATGACCTGGTTTTGCTGGATATCTCCATGCCGGGCATTGGCGGTTTGGATGTACTGAAACATCTCAGATCGGAAAAGCCGGATTTGCCCGTGCTGATGTTGAGCATGTATCCGGAAGAACAGTATGCCGTAAGGACTTTGAAGGCGGGCGCGTCCGGGTATTTGACCAAGCAGAGCGCTTCTGACGAACTGATCGCGGCGATACGCAAGGTCTCCAGCGGCGGAAAATACGTCACGTCTTCGCTTGCTGAAAAGCTCGCCTCCCGCCTCGATACGTATTCCGACAAGCCCGTTCACGAAAGGCTTTCAGATCGGGAATATCAAGTGGTTCGGATGATTGCATCCGGAAAAACTGTCACGGAGATCGCCGACGAGCTGTCCCTGAGTGTGAAGACCATCAGCACTAACAGAACCCGTGCACTGACAAAGATGGGAATGAAAACGAATGCGGAGATCACCTACTACGCCATAAAACACGGATTGGTGGAATAGAAGCCACCCTTCCTTTTTTGTAGGACAAAGACCGACATAATGTCGGCCCAAAATCTTACAAGAATAAAGGCCTCTCACTGATATACACTTGCCATCGGTTCTTTTAGTATATGTTGGTTTGGTACATGGTGTGGAAAGCACATTCTGACCAAAAAGGTGAATTATGTTCGGAGCAATAGGCAGCAAGACAGAGAAGTTGTGTATTTCAAAACACATATTGCTGCTCTACTGACTGCGTTGTTAAGTTGTATTGCCAAGCAATGGTATATAGTCCATGTAAGAAAGATCTGAAAATTATTGGAGGTTACATAGAATGAGAAAATCCTATCTATTCGCAGCAGTTGTTTTGGTGGTGGTCGTCGGCACAAGTATGGTCACAGCTAACAAACAAAACGAGGGTGACGAATATAGCATTACCATCGCACCCAGTACTTTGGTTCTTAGCGGTCCAGATACGATTGTTACCGTACATTCAAATATCCCTTACGGGACCGTCGTGACGACCGGCCTTACCCTGAACGGTATCGAGCCCACATATACAAAAGCTGACGCGTGCGGCGATCTCGTTGTCAAATTTTCACAGGTTGATGTAAAAGATATCGTTGATCCTGGCATCGCCGTCCTTACCTTATCGGGGTCGTTAAACGACGGCTCCTTATTTGCGGTATCTGATGATATCACCGTAAAGGAATAAGAAACAAGAACCCCTGACCGTTGTAGCGGTGTCATTTAGACAGGCAAGCATAGCAGGGCTGTGAGCTCAGGACTCACAGCCTTTCTGCTTTTACCTTGGCCAGCCCACGGAATCGTATTTAGCATGCTCCGCCTGAATCATACCGGGTATGTGTTAGATTCAACGCGACGACAACCCCACAGCCCGGAAAGATGTGCCCCCATACTTCCGGACCTCTCCTCCGCCCGAACAGACTCCTTCGGCCCAGTTTGCACAAAAACGGATCACGCATTGCTCTTGCCTGAGCCGGAGGTCGTCTCCTGTGATTTCGCGGCAATGATCTTTTTGATCGCGTCGTTGGTGATGTAGGCGCCTTGCAGCCTTATCCCGTCAGGAAAGGCCGGACAGATACATATAAGATCCCCCTTCCCAGTCAGGTTCTCGGCGCCGCCAATATCAAGAATGATTCGCGAATCCACCTGGGAGGCAACACTCAGGGCGATTCGGCCGGGCATATTGGTTTTCAGAACCCCCTTGATAACATCGGCCGACGGTCGTTGGGTCGCCAAAACCAGGTGAATACCACTGGCACGAGCCTTTTGAGCAAGACGAATGGCAGGGCCTTCGAAGCCTTCAGCATTCTGCATCAGCAGATCGGCAAATTCGTCCACGACGACGACAACGTACGGCCGCCGGAGTCGCGGCTCCACACCCGCGTTATACTCTCGCATGTTGGAGGCGCCGGCACGCTGCAGCAGCTCGTAACGGTCCTCCATTTCCAGGACCAGGGCTTGGAGAACGGGGGGAACCTCTTCGAAGTCGTTAATGATAT